>CACZOZ010000155.1:0-6269 GCA_902782865.1 uncultured Eubacteriales bacterium | reverse complement strand
GGGCCTGGCAGGATTCTCCAGCGCGCCGCCCATGACCCGCAGCTCCTTCTCGATCAGGTAGCCGGCCACGCTGGGCAGGTAGTGGGTAACGCCCTCGGTGGAGGCGTGGGCCCTGTGAGCGGTACCGAACGCGTCGTTGACGAACACGTCGGCATAGGAAGCGAGCTTCTTCGCGTATTCGGGATCGTTCTTTTCTTCCTCGGCGTGGAAGCGCAGATTCTCGAGCACCATGGCGTGGCCGGGCTCAAGAGCGTCCACCTTCGCCTGGGCGTCGGGGCCGATCACGTCCTTGGCCATGACCACTTCCTGGCCCAGCAGCTCGGAAAGACGGGCAGCCACGGGCGCCAGGGAGAACTTGTCCACGTCGCCCTTGGCCTTCTCCAGGGCGGCCGCGGTGGCGGCGGCGCGCTCTTCCTCGGGGAGAGCGTCGATCTTGGCCTTTTCTTTCTTGTTGAGCTTCAGCTCGGCGTTGAACACGTTGTGGGGCTTGCCCATATGGCTGCACAGGATGACCTTCGCGTCATGGCTGAGCAGATACTTGATCGTGGGCAGCGCCCCGATGATGCGGTTCTCGTCGGTGATCCTCTTGTTGGCGTCCATGGGCACGTTGAAATCCACGCGCACCAGCACCCGCTTGCCCTGTACGGAAATGTCTTCGATGGTCTTTTTGTTCATAAACGACTCTCCTTTTAAAATATTATGATCGCCAGATCAGAACAAAATAAAAAGGAAGCACCAGAGCTCATCGACACTGATCTGCCTCCTTCCCCGCGCGTTTGAACGCACATCTGAATTGTATCACAGCCCCGCGGAATTGTAAAGCGGACGAAAGGGAATGCTGCCGGTTTTCGCCTGTTCGAAAAGGAAAAAACCGGCAGCTCTTTTTCCCGGCGCCCTATCCCTTCACGGCGCCGGCGGTGAGGCCCTTGATGAAGGACTGGGCCATGGTGAGGTACAGCACGATCACCGGCAGGGCGGAGAGCGTCAGCACCGTGAGCACCTTGGGCCAGTCCGTGGTGTACTGGCCCTGCAGCCGGGTCACAGCCAGCAGGACGGTCTTGGCGGATTCCTTCGTGATGAAGATGAGGGGGAACCACAGGTCGTTCCAGATGGGCACCAGGTTATAGATGGCCACCGTGGCCAGGGCCGGCCGGATCAGGGGCAGCACGATGCGCAGCCAGATACGGAAGCGCCCCGCGCCGTCCATATACCCCGCCTCGTACAGTTCCCCGGGCAGGCCGTGGATGAACTCCGTGAGGATGAACACGGCGGTAGGGAGCCCCATGGCGATGTACACCGGGAAGAGGCTGAACAGGGAATTGAGGGTATTGAGCACCTTCATGATCTGCAGCAGCCGGATGGTGGCGATCTTGATGGGCAGCATCATGCCGATCACGAAGAAATAGTATACGCCGCGGGAGAACCGGGTGCGCCAGTGGGCCAGGGCGAAGGCGCACAGCGATCCCAGGAAGAGGATCATGAACAGGCTGACCACCACCACCAGGAAGGAGTTCCTGAAATAGGCGAAAAAGTCGCTGTTCTGGATCAGGGCCTTGTAGTTGTCCAGTGTCCACTTATGAGGCAGGCCGAAGAAATTGGTATAGATCTCCTTTTTGACCTTGAAGGTGTTGATCACCAGGAACCACAGGGGGAACACGGCGATGAAGGACCAGATGATCATGATGACATGATAGGGGATGTGCATGTTCATGATCTTCAGGCTGCGGGTCTTCTTTTCCTTTTCCATACCGCGTCACTCCTTTCCCTGGGTCTTCATCAGGACCGGGATCACGCCGCACAGCAGCATGGCGAAGATCGTGGTGGAGATGGCGGAACCCACGCCGGGCTCCGGGATGCCCACGGGATGCTGGCCCGCCACGCCGTAGCGGTAGAAAAGAGTGCCGATCAGGTCCGTGGAATAGTTGGGCGCGCCGTCCAGGGTCTCCATGGCGAAGACCACGTCGAAGGCGTTGAAATTGGCCACGAAGGTCATGATGGCCACCATGCCGATGACCGGGATGATCAGCGGGATCCGGATGCGGGTGAACTGCTGCCAGGGCGACGCCCCCTCGATGGAGGCCGCCTCGATCAGGTCGTCATCGATGCCCTGAAAAGCGGCGACGAACATCATCGTGGGGATGCCCACCCACTGCCAGACGGACACCAGGGACACCGCGGACAGCGCCGTGCCCGGATCGCCCAGCCAGCCCGACGGGGAATGCACCAGGAAACCCAGCCCCACGCTCTCCAGGGGCGCCTTGGACCACTGGGGGTTCATCATCATCTTGAAAAGATAGCCCGTCACCAGCACGGCCACGGTGCAGGGGATGAAGATCAGGGTCTGGTAGAACTGGCGGCCCCGCATGGTCCGGTTCGTCAGGATCGCGGCGAATGTGATGCCCAGGGCGTTCTGCAGGATCATGTGATAGGCAAAAAAGACCCAGTTGTTGCCGAAGGCGTTCCAGAAGCGCTTGGAGACCACCTCGTCGGTGAACAAACGCACGTAATTGGCCAGCCCCACGTACTCCCGGACGCCCGCCGTGCCCTCATACAGGGACAGGCGCACCGAGTCCAGCATGGGATAAGCCATGAAAACCACATAAAAAGCCAGCGCGGGAAGCACGTAGCGCATCCAGTAGATACCGCCGGGCTTGATGCATTTGCCGCCGCGGAAGGCCTGGATCCTCCGGTTTGAAGCCTTCATTGCGCAACCTCTCCTTACAGTCAGAAGGGCAGGGCGGGCATTGAAGCCCACCCTGCCCGGTCAAAAGTCAGATCACTTGGCCAGCTCGGCTTCCCACAGGGCGTTGATGGCGTCAGCCGCGCCTTCGGGAGTCTGCTCGCCGCGGCAGATCGCGTTGAGCTGATCCACCATGGGGGTGTACAGGGACATCATCTTGCTCCACACGAAGCGCATATCGGCGTTCTTGCCCTCGCCGACGGCGTTCATGGCGGACACGATGCCGCCCTCGGGCGCCACGTCAGCGTTGATCAGGGGCAGGAAACCGGCGGGGATGACTTCCGCGGCGATCTTGGCGCCTTCGGGAGAAGCCAGCCAGGCCAGGAACGCCTTCACCTCTTCGGGATGGGCGGAAGCGGTGTTGCCGGCGATGCCGAAGTCGGGATGCAGGGAGAAGCCGGGGGCAAAGCCTTCGGGAGCGGGCACCGGGAAGAAGCCCACGTCGATGTCGTAGTCGTCACCGGCCAGGACACCGTAGCTCCAGGAACCGTCGATCAGCATGGCGGACTGGCCCAGGCCGAACATGACATTGGCCTGGTCGTTGTCGATGGACGCGAAAGCTTCGGGCAGATAGGGCACCAGCTTGGCGAAATCGGAGTAGATGCGCACCCAGGTTTCGTCGTTCAGCTTCTTCTCGCCCTTCTCATAGGCCACGCGGTCCTCAGCGGTGATGTAGTTGGGCACCATGCCGCACAGCACGCACTCCAGAATGTCCCAGTTGGCGGCGATGCCGTTGGCCAGGGGCACGATGCCCAGGCCCTTGAGCTGCTCGCACACGGCCAGGAACTCTTCGAAGGTGGCGGGCACTTCGATGTTGTTCTCGGCGAAGATCGCCTTGTTGTAGTACACGAAGTGGCTCACAGCCGCGAAGGGAACGGCGAACACGTTGCCGTCAGAGGCGGTGAACGCGCTGCGGGCGGTGTCGGTGAAGTTGTCCATCACGCCCGGGATGTCGTTGCACACGACGTTGAAGCCGTTCTCATACAGCTCGGCGCCGGTGGCGTAGGAGCGGCTGTAGAACAGGTCCGGGCCGATGCCGCCGTCCAGCTGCTGACGCAGGGTGGCGTTGTACTGGGTGGAAGTGGTGGGCTGGAAAACGATCTTCACGCCGGTCAGCTCCTCGTATTTCGCGAGCAGCGCGCCGACCTGTTCGGCGTCATCCGTGCGCCAGGAGCCCATGGTCAGCTCGCCTTCCGCCAGGGAAAGAACGGGCAGCAGGGCCATCATTGCCACCAGAACAAGTGCCAACAGTTTCTTCATACTCGAGGTACCTCCTTAAAAATATTTCCGGTCCCGCGTGAGCGGGAACGTGGAATCGATCCGTAAAGAGCCGCCGTGTCAGGGCTGGCCCTCCATTTCCTCCTCGGTGACTTCCCGGGGATCGGGCCGCCCGTCTCCCACGGCGCGCAGCGCGGCGCCCTCCGGCGTGCCCACGGCATAGGGGAAGATCTCAAGAGCGGTGGCGGCGCCGTATACGCCCTCGGGGCTCAGGGCGATGAGGCTGACGGAGGGCGTGTCCTCCCCCAGGGCGAGCTTGCGCTTTCTGAGCCCGTCCAGCGCTTCCAGGCAGGCCTCCGTGGGCGAGGCGCCCCGCCGCATCAGGCTCACGGCCTCATAGGACAGGCAGCCCCGCATGATGTCCTCTCCCAGGCCCGTGGCAGCGGCGGCGCCGAACCGCGCGTCGCAGTAAAACCCGGAGCCGACGATCGGGGAGTCCCCCACCCGGCCCGGTTCCTTCAAAAACAGCCCGGAGGTGGACGTACCGGCCGCCATGCCGCCGTGATCGTCCAGCGCCAGGACGCACACCGTGTCGTGCCCGGTATAGGCGGTCAGGTGTTCCGGTATCCCGGCCCGCTCGGCCTGCCATCTCTTCATGGAAGCTTGCGTGCGCATGTCCCGCATGGGCAGGCCGAAAGCGACCGCCGCCTGCTCCGCGCCCCGGCCGGCCAGGACGCAGTTGGTCTCCCGCCCGCAGAGCATCCGGGCCAGACGGATGGGGTTGGCCACGTTTTCCACGCTCATCACCGCGCCCAGGCGCAGGCACTGCCCGTCCATGAACGCGGCGTCGGTCAGCACATGCCCGTCCCGGTCCGGCAGACCGCCGAAGCCCACGGAGGTGTAGGAAGGCTCATCCTCCACCCGGACGATGGCCCGTTCCACCGCGTCGCCGGCGCGGCCGCCCGCGCTCAAAAGGCCCGAGGCTTCCCGTATGCCGTCCAGGCTCATTTTCCAGGTCCCGATCACCGCGCGCATAGGCCGCCTCCCTCAGATCCGGGCCCGGACGGCGGAAACATAATCCCCGTCCGTGATCTCAAAGCTGTCCTCGGGGGGATACAGCGCGCCCCCGTAATAAATGCTGCGGTTGTTGGCGACGGACGTGTCCGGATACGCCCGGTGCCGGGCCAGGTGCACCTGGGTGCACCCCGTCTGAGCCACCACGCGGGACACGTTTTTCAGCGTGATCCCGGCGCCGGGAAGGATCTGGATGGCGTCCCCCGCGAAGCGGATCATCTCCGCGATGGTGTCCAGGGCGAAAAACACATCGCTCTCCTGCCCGCTGGTCAGCACCCGGGTGACCCCCAGGCGGATCAGGGTGTCCAGAGCCCGTTTCCAGTCCGGGACGACATCGATCGCCCGGTGGAACACGCAGGGCTTCCCCTCCGCCAGATCCACGAAGGCGCGGGTACGTTCCTCATCCACGGTGCCGTCCGGATGCAGGAAACCGAAGACCAGGCCGTCCGCTCCGGCCTTCAAAAGGGCCTTCGCGTCCGCCCGGGCGGTCTCCGTTTCGATATCCGTGTAGCAAAAGCCGCCGGCCCGGGGCCGCACCATGGCCATCACCGGGATGTCGGCATGCTCTTTCACGGTCAGCAGTGAGCCGATGGAAGGGGTGAGGCCCCCCTGGAACAGGTTGCTGTTCAATTCCACCCGGTCGGCTCCGCTGCGCGCGGCGACGATGGCGTCCTCCGCGGAACCGCAGCATATCTCAAGAAGGATCTTTGACATATGTGTCGCTCCAGTCAGTGTTTAGTCAGCCTTTTTCGGCACTATTGTAGCTTTCGCCCCGCGAAGTGTCAACCGTTTTTATCCGCGCGGCGCGAAGACGCTCAAATCATTTGACTTAATCTCCCGCAGGGTTTAAAATAAAGTGTTGGACCTGTTTCCAGTTTATTTGTACGGAGGTTGTTTGGTTTATGGTTCGGGAGGACATTCGCAATATCGCCATCATCGCCCACGTGGATCACGGCAAGACCACGCTGGTGGACCAGCTGCTGCGCCAGAGCGGCGTATTCCGGCAGAACCAGCAGGTGGAGGACCGGGTGATGGACTCCAACGCCATCGAGCGTGAAAGAGGGATCACGATCCTTGCCAAGAACACGTCGGTGCACTACAACGGCACCAAGATCAACATCGTGGACACTCCCGGCCACGCCGATTTCGGCGGCGAGGTGGAGCGGGTGCTCAAGATGGTGGACGGCGTGCTGCTGCTGGTGGACTCCTTCGAGGGCCCCATGCCCCAGACCCGCTT
>CACZOZ010000154.1:0-8132 GCA_902782865.1 uncultured Eubacteriales bacterium | reverse complement strand
GCGGGGATCAGAAGGAGCGTCCTGCCCGCGTGGGGCACCAGGATCGAGCCGTCATCCCCGACCTGCCAGCGGAAGCACTGGCCGCTGAAGGCGATCTTCCGGGGATCGAGATCATCCGCGGTACTGTGAATGAGCAAAAGGACCTCCGTACATGATCGATCCGTTCCGTCGGGTATTGGGGCAGGGACATCTTCCAAATGCATTGTATCCAATATGGACCGTGATTTCAAGTCAAAGTTTCGTCTTCCGCCCGGGCGGACCGTTTGCCATTTTGCCCGCCGTGTGCTACAATACAGTGGTTTCCCATAGCAGAAACGGAGGGAAGATCATGGCTAAGATCTTTTTGGACCTGATGGGCGGAGACAACGCCCCTGAATGCACGGTCGCCGGCGCTTTCGAAGCCCTGCGGGCCGATCCCAAACTGACGATGATCCTGGCAGGCGAAGAGCAGGCCGTAAAGCCTCTGCTGAAGGACTGTGACGACATCGCGGACCGATTCACGTTCCTTAACACCCCCGAGACCATCACCAACCATGACGCGCCCGTGATGGCCGTCCGGCAGAAAAAGAATTCCGGCATCGTCAAAGGCATGCTCGCCGTGCGGGAAGGCGAGGCCGACGGCTTCGTGTCCGCGGGATCCACCGGCGCGGTCCTCGCGGGCGGCATGTTCCGTCTGGGCCGCATCCCGGGCGTGGACCGGCCGGCCCTGGCCCCGCTGCTGCCCAATGGCAAGGGCTTTTTCTGCCTGATCGACTGCGGAGCCAACGTGGACTGCCTGCCCCAGTACCTGCCCCAGTTCGGGCTGATGGGCTCGGTCTACATGCGCCAGGTGATGGGCCTGAAGGAGCCCCGCGTGGGCCTGGTCAATATCGGGGCCGAGGCGGAGAAGGGCAACGCGCTGGTCAAGGCCGCCTATCCCCTGATGAGCGAGGCGCCCTTTGATTTCGTGGGCAATGTGGAAGGGCGTGACATCACCGCCGACGTGGCCGACGTGGTGGTGTGCGACGGTTTTTCCGGCAACCTGATCCTCAAGTTCATGGAGGGCGTGGCGGGCACGCTCCTGGGCATCATCAAAAAGGAGCTGCTCAGCGACATGCGCGGCAAGATCGGCGCACTGATCGCCAAGCCCGCCTTTTCCCGCGTGAAAAAGAGCATGGACTACACCGAAGTGGGCGGAGCGCCCCTGCTGGGCGTGAACGGGGCCGTGGTCAAGGCCCACGGGTCCAGCAACGCTCACGCCATCGCCTGCGCCATCCGCCAGGCCGTCAGGATGACGGACAACAAGGTGCCCCAGATGATCAGCGAGGGCATCTCCGCCATGAGCGGCAAGTGACGCTGATCCGAACAGAGGCATGTGACCCGCGAAGCGGCGAACATAGAACTTTTCCGGAATGAAAGGAGAAAACGATGAACAAGGAAGTATTCGATACGGTAGCCGGCATGATCTCCACCCAGCTGAAAGTGGACCTCAAGGACGTGACGCCCGACAAGCGCCTGCTGGAGGACCTGAAGGCCGACAGCGCCAACACCATGGTGCTGATCATGGACCTGGAGGACCATTTCGATCTGACCGTGGAAGACGCGGTCATCGCGGAGCTCAAGACCGTGGGTGACGTGGTCGCCTACATCGAGCAGCACATCTGAACCCGTCCCGGCGGCGCTGCAAAAGCGCGCCGCCGGTTCCTTTTTTGATATATGTATCAGTTATTGGAAAAAAAGCTGGGCTACTCCTTCCGGGACAAAGCCCTGATAGAGCTCGCGATGAAGCATCCCTCCTGCGGCGCGCCCAACAACCAGCGCCTGGAGTTCCTGGGGGACGCGGTGCTCGAGCTCGCCGTCAGCCACAGCCTTTACCGGCACTTTCCCACGGAGCGTGAGGGCGAGATGACCTTTATCCGCCAGCGGATGGTCTGCGAGGAGGCCCTCGCCAAAGTGGCCGGGTCCCTTGACCTGGACCGGTACCTCACCATGGAGCACGGCTTCGCCCGCCAGGGCGGAAGGAAGAACGCCGCCGCCCTGAGCGACGCCATGGAGGCGCTGCTGGCGGCGGTCTATCTGGACGGCGGCTACGCCGAGGCCAGCGCCGTCATCGACCGCCTGTTCCCCGTGGACGACCAGGCCTCCGCCGCCGACGCCAAATCCGCCCTGCAGCAGGTGACCCAGGCCCGCTGGGGCATCCTGCCGGAATACGCCCTGGTGGGCGAAAGCGGGCCGGATCACGCGCCGGTCTTCTCGGTGGAGGTGCTCCTGAAGGGAAAAAGCCTGGGCAGGGGCACGGGCAAAAGCAAGAAGAGCGCCGAACAGGCCGCGGCCCGGGAAGCGCTGGACAAGCTCACTGTGAGCGAGGAAGGCTAAATGAAGCTCAAACGGCTCGAGATATACGGTTTCAAATCCTTCGCCGATAAAACTCAGATCGTGTTCAACGACGGCATCACCGGCATCGTCGGGCCCAACGGCTCCGGCAAGAGCAACATCGGCGATGCCGTCCGTTGGGTGCTGGGCGAACAGAACGCGCGGACCCTGCGCGGGAACCGCATGGAGGACGTGATCTTCGGCGGCACCGCTCTGAGAAAAAAAAGCAATTACTGCGAAGTGTCCCTGATATTCGACAACGAGGATCATGACCTCAAGTCCGAGTATTCCGAGGTCATGGTGACGCGGCGGGTCTACCGCAGCGGGGACAGCGAGTACTATATCAACAAGACCGCCTGCCGCCTCAAGGATGTGCTGGACATGTTCCGCGACACGGGCATCGGCCGGGAGGGATATTCCCTGATCGGTCAGGGGCGCATCGACGAGATCCTGTCCGCCAAATCGGATGACCGCCGCGCGGTATTCGAGGAAGCGGCCGGCGTGATGACCTACCGCTACCGCAAGGAGGACGCCGAAAGGAAGCTCCAGAGGACGAGCGACAATCTCAGCCGGGTCAACGACATCCTCAGCGAGCTGGAGAGCCGGATCGAGCCCCTTTCGAAGCAGGCGGAGACGGCCAGGGTCTATCTGGAGATCTCCGGAAGGCTGAAGGAACTGGAGATCCATATCTTCGTGCTGCGCTATGACAGGAGCAAGGCCCGTCTGGACACCATCCAGGCCACCCTGGACGGCCTGAAGGAAGCCCTGGAGCAGCACGAGAAAGCCATATCGGACAATCAGGCCCTGCGCGGGAGCATCGGTGAAAAACTGCAGGCCGTGGAGGAAGAGCTCAGCGCGCTGCGGGAAAAGCATCAGGCCGCTCAGGACGCGTACCACCGCAAAAAGGAAGCGCATCAGGCCCTTATGATCCGGGCCGAGAATGACCGGGCTCAGCTCCTGAAGACCGGTGAGAGCATCTCGGATATGGAGCGGCAGCTGGAACGGGACCGGGCGCTGAGCCTGGAGACCGGCGAGAGCCGGAAAAAACAGGCCGCCCTGATCTCCGACGCGGAAAAACGCCTGGAAACGGCCGAGGGCGGGCTCAAACAGGCCCTTGATCTGGCGGACGAGCGGGAAAAAGCGCTGGATGAGCATAAGACCGCCATCCTGGAAGCCGTGAACCGCCTGGGGGACGTGCGCAATCAGCAGACCCGACAGATGGCCGTCCACGCCCAGATGACCCAGCGGCTCGATGAGATCAATGACCGCCTGGAGGAGACCCGGGCCCAGGATACCGTCCTGAAGGAAGCCCTGAAGGAGGCCGAGGACCGGGAAACGGAAGAAAAAGCCCTGCTCGATGAGCTCAACGCCGCGGCCAGGGAGGAGAACGAAGCGCTCACCGCCCTGGCGGATGAGACCAGGCACCTTGATGACAGGTGCCAGCATGTGCGACTGGACATGGAGACCGACAAGAGCCGCCTGAAACTGCTGCAGGACCTCTCCCGCGAGATGGAGGGCTACTCCCAGGCCGTGAAAAAAGCGCTGCAGTACGGCCGGGGCGACCCGGACGTGCACGACGTGCTCGCGCGGCTCATCCACGTGCCCAAAGAGTATGAGACCGCCATCGACATGGTGCTGGGCGGCGCCCTGCAGAACATCGTCACGGAAGACGAGAACGCCGCCAAGCGTTTGATCGATTACCTGAGGAACAACAAACTGGGCCGGTGCACCTTCCTGCCCATCACCACCGTGCGCCCCCGCCTGCTGACCAATGAGGAAAAGCGGCTCCTTTCCATGCCCGGCTGCATCGGGATCGCCAGCGAACTGATCAGTTACGACCCCCGATACAGGGGCATCGTGGAGAACCTGCTGGGCCGCACCGTGATCGCGACGGATCTGCAGAGCGGCATCGCCGTGATGCGCGCGGGCAGGCACGCCTTCCGCCTGGTCACCCTGGCGGGCGACGTCATGCACTCCGGCGGCTCCATGACCGGCGGCACCGCCGCCAGGACCGCGAGCCTTTTGAGCCGGGAAAGGCAGATCGAGGAAACGGGGCAGGCGGTCAGACGGGGCGAAGAGACCCTCGCCCGGCTGACGAAGGAGCTCGAAAACGCCCGGGAGGACCTTGACAGGAAACAGAACGCTTTCGCGGAGACCGTGGAACGGGTGCATCAGGAAGAGATCGGCCTGGCGCGCGAGCAGGAGCACGTGGGCAAGGCCCGCGAGGCCTGCGAGAAGAACGCCGCCGAGGAAGAACGGCTCCTGGCGGCCGTGGAACAGCTCCGGGACGGCATCGCCGCCCTGGAGGAAGACCTGAAGCGTGTGGCGGACATGAACGACACGGTCGAAGTGGACAGGGAAAAGATGGACGAGGAGACCGTCAGGCTCCAGACAGAATTGTCCCTGGCCCGCGCGGACGCCGAAGAAAAGCGCGAAACGGTGCGCAAAGCCCAGGAAGAAGTATCCGAGCTGCGCCATGCCCTGGACATGATCGCCCGGGATGAGAGCCAGCGGGGCGAGGCCCTGAAGAAGCTCGGCAGCGATATCGAAAGAGCGAAAACCGATCTCAAAGCCGGACAGGACGCCCTTGAGGCTCTCAGCGCCGCTGCTCAGGAGGCCGGGAACGCCGCTGAAAAAGCCGGCGCTGACGCCGAAAAAGCAGCGGGAGATGTGGATGAGGCCGAAAAAAGGCGCAGGGAGCACTATGAGCACCAGCAGGAAGTGCTGCGTCAGGGCGATGACTTAAGGAGCGCCTATGACCAGGACACCCAGAGGTATCACCGCCAGGAAATGAACCTGGCCCGGGCGCAGAACGACCTGAACAACCTGTGCGACCACATGTTCAACACCTACGAGATGACCTACGCCGCCGCCAGGGAGCACACCGGTGAGGACTTCACCTTCGACCTGCCGGCAGGTGAAAAGGAAGCCGCCGAGCTTCGGAACCGGATCCGTGAGATGGGCCCGGTCAACGTGAACGCGGTGGAGGAATACGCCTCCGTGAAGGAGCGGTTCGACGCCCTGAACACCCAGAAAGAGGACCTGACGCAGGCTCAGGAGGACCTGAGGGACCTGATCAGCCGCCTGCTCAGGCAGATGGAAGGGACCTTCGTCAAGGAGTTCGACAAGCTGAACGGCTATTTCGCCATCACCTTCAACCGCCTCTTCGGCGGCGGCCAGGCGGAGCTGAAGCTGACCGACCCGAACGATCCCCTCAACTGCGGCATCGAGATCGTCGCTCAGCCCCCGGGAAAGAAGCTCCAGATGCTCAGCCTGCTGTCGGGCGGAGAGCGGGCGCTGACCGCCATCGCCATCCTGTTCGCGATGCTGAACCTGAAGCCTACGCCGTTCTGCATCCTGGACGAGATCGAGGCGGCCCTGGACGAGGCCAACATCGGTTATTTCGCCGATTACCTGGCGGAGTATAAATCCGGCACCCAGTTCGTGGTGGTCACCCACCGCAAAGGCACGATGGAACGCTGTGACGCGCTTTACGGCGTCGCCATGCAGGAGCAGGGCATATCCAAAATGGTGTCCGTCGACCTGCGGGATTATGAATAAGGAGGGATCCTGATGGGATTTTTTCAGCGTCTGAAACAGGGACTTTCAAAAACACGGGGCGGCTTCACCGACAGGGTGGATGAGCTGGTGGAGAACACCCGCGTGATCGACGACGATTTCTATGATGAGCTGACGGATATCCTGATCCTGTCGGACGTGGGCGTCACGGCGACGGAGGAGATCATGGACCGGCTGCGCGAACGCGTCAAAGCCGAAAAGATCACCAGCGCCGACAAAGCCAGGGATCTGCTCAAGGCCCTGATCGTCGAGGAGATGAACATCCCCCGTCCCGTCCTGAAATGGCCCATGGTGATGTTCGTGGTGGGCGTCAACGGTGTGGGCAAGACCACCACGGTGGGCAAGCTGGCCCTGAGGTTCCAGGAGATCGGCCGCAGCGTGGTGCTGGCGGCCGCCGACACGTTCCGCGCCGCCGCCGACGAGCAGCTGGCCGTCTGGGCCCAGCGCGCCAACGTGCCCCTGATCCGGGGCGGTGAGGGCGCCGATCCCGCCTCCGTGGTGTACGACGCCGTCCAGGCCGCCAAGGCCCGGGGCACCGACCTGCTGATCGTGGATACCGCGGGCCGCCTCCACAACAAGAAGAACCTGATGGAGGAGCTGGGCAAGATGCGCCGCATCATCGATCGGGAATATCCCGAGGCGAACATGCGCTGCATGCTGATCCTGGACGCCACCACCGGGCAGAACGGCATCCAGCAGGCCAAGCAGTTCAAGGACGTGGTGGAGATCGGCGGCATCATCCTCACCAAGCTGGACGGCACCGCCAAGGGCGGCGTGGCCATCGCCATCCGGAGGGAACTGAACGTGCCCGTATGGTACATCGGCGTGGGCGAAGGCATCGACGACCTGCAGGCCTTCGAAGCCAAACAGTTCGTCAACGCCCTGTTCGGGGACGAGGAGAACGGCAAATGAGCGTTTCTCACCGCCTGTACTACGATGACCCCATGATCCGGGAATTCTCCGCCCGGGTGACAGCCTGTGTCCCCGACGGGGAGGATTTCCGGATCGCCCTGGACCGGACCGCGTTCTACGCGGAGGCCGGCGGGCAGCCCTGGGATGAGGGGACGCTTCAGGGCGAAGGCGTTGAGCCCGTCCGGGTCTTCAACGTCCAGGCGGACAAGGCCGGTGAGATCTGGCACTTTACCGCCTCTCCCCTGCCCGTGGGCCTTGAGGTCCGCGGGAAACTGGACTGGGACAGGCGGCAGGACCATATGGAACAGCACGCCGGGGAGCACATGCTGGCCAACGCGCTGTGGCAGGCCTGGGGCGGCGTGCCCACGGGGCTCCACACCGGGCGGGAAGACGCCACCATCGACGTGGACATCCCGGGCGGAAAGACCCACCTGACCGCCGATGAGATCGTGCGCCTGGAAGAGACCGTCAATGCCCGGATCCGGCGCAACGAACCCATCAAGTGCTATTTCCCGGATCCGGATCAGCTCAGGACCCTCCCCCTGCGAAAACAGCCGACGGTGAGCGGCCATATAAGGATCGTGCAGATCGGTACGGACGAATACTGTCCCTGCGGCGGCACCCATCCCCCATTCACCGGGATGGTGGGAGCCATGAAGATCCTGGACGCCGCTCCTTCCCGCGGGAAGCTCCGCATCCGGTTCGTGTGCGGCGGCCGCGTCCTCAAAAGCTACCGCGCCCTGATGTGTGAGACCAATGAAGCCATCAGGATCATGAACGCCCCCGCGGAAAAGCTGGCGGAAGCCTGTGAGGCCTCCATCCGGCGCGAGAAAGAAGCCCGGGAGGAGATCGAGCGCCTGAACGGCATCATCGTGGCGCGCAGAGCCGAGGAAGCCTTAAAGCGGGCCGTCGTGACGGATAACGGCCTTAAGATCGTGACCCTGCGCCTGGAAGGGGGCAGCATGAAGGACCTGACGGCCTGGGCCATGAAACTGACGGAAGGCGCCGGGACCGCGGCCTGCTGCTATCTCGCGGAGAACGGCGGCATGACCCTCGCCGCCGCCGCTTCGGAAGGGACCGGCGTCGATCTGCGCCCCCTTCTAAAGCAGGAAGGCGCCCGGGGCGGCGGGAGGGACCGCCTGGTCAGCGGCCGCTGGGAGATCGATCTGACGCCGGAAGCGTTCTCCGCCTTCATCACCGGAAAGATCACGCAGCTGGCCCGATGACCCAAATGTGAGCAGGCTGATTTTTATCCTTGACAACGCTGTGCCGTTATAGTATAATCCGCT
>CACZOZ010000153.1:0-15616 GCA_902782865.1 uncultured Eubacteriales bacterium | reverse complement strand
GTGACCCGGGCGGGCCTGTACACGTTCCAGGCCTCCTTCAGGCCGGTGTGGGGCGTCCTGTCCGGGAACACCAGGCCGTCCATGCAGAAATTTCCGTCATGCCTGTTTTCGCCGTGATCGCCGCCGTAGAAATAGATGGGCCTGCCGTTATCCGCTCTGCCCTTGTATATGGCGTGGTCGCACCACTCCCAGATGAAGCCGCCGCAGAAGCCGTCATTCTTTTCGATCAGCTCCCGGTAATCCTCCAGGTCTCCGGGTCCGTTGCCCATGGCATGACAGTACTCGCACATGATGATGGGACGGGCGGGGGAGGAAACCAGGTAGTCTTCGATCTCCTTCAGGGAAGGATACATCCTGCTGTACAGGTCCATGCAGCTGAAATCGAAGGCCCGGTAGCTGCCGGCGTTGTAAGCGCCTTCGTAGTGGGTCAGGCGGGTCGGGTCAAAGCCTTTGGTCCATTTGAGGGCCGCTTCCGTGGCGCAGCCGTAGAACGCCTCGTTGCCCATGGACCAGATGAGCACGCAGGGCCGGTTTTTGTCCCGGGTGACACAGCGCTGCACCCGGTCCACGACCGCCTCCACGTATTCGGGGTTATCCTCCAGGTAGCGGGAGCATTTATTCAGCACATCTTTGCGGTCGGCTTTGCCGTAATACAGGTCGATGGTACCGTGGGCCTCGTGGTCCGCCTCATCGATCACGTAAAAGCCGTACTCGTCGCACAGCTGGGTGAATACCGGCGAGTTCGGATAGTGGCTGCAGCGGATCGCGTTGAAATTGTGCGCTTTCATCATGGCCAGATCCTTCATGATCTGGTCAAGAGTGACAGCGTAGCCGTTCACGGGGTCGGAATCATGCCGGTTCACGCCTCTGAACTTGATCTTCCGGCCGTTGAGCAAAACGGTGTTGTTTTTCACGGTGACGCTGCGGATGCCCACCCGGTCGGTGATGGTCTCGCCCCCGCACGACAGCACCAGTGTATACAGGTAAGGCGCTTCGGCGTTCCACAGGACGGGGTCCGTGACGGTGAGCACGGCGGCCGTCGGATAGTCCGCGTCGTCCGCGGGTGCAGCCTGGGCTGCCGCGGCGATGCGGCCGTCACGGTCATACAGTTTCACATCCACGGGCAGGCTGCCGCCGTACGGCTTCATACCGACGCGGATCATCGCGCCGTTATCCCCGATCGATGTGGTGACGAAATAATCCTCCAGGTGCTTTTCGGGCCGCCGGAGCAGGTAGACGTCCCGGAAGATCCCGCTCATGCGGAATTTATCCTGGTCTTCCAGGTAGGTCCCGTCGCACCATTTGAGCACCAGCACCGCCAGCTTGTTTTCGCCCTTCTTCAGCCAGGGACTGACCAGGAATTCGCTGGTGGAGTGGGATACCTGGCTGTAGCCGAGGTAGTGCCCGTTGAGCCAGCAGTAAAAGCAGGAGTCGACGCCCTCGAAGTTCAGGGTCACGAAAGGGGTCTTCTCATCCGGCTGGTAATCGAAAGTGCGGATATAGCATCCGCAGGGATCGTCCTGGGGCACGTAGGGCGGATCGAATGGGATGGGGTACCGGACGTTCGTGTACTGGTGCCGGTCGAAACCGAAGCACTGCCAGTTGCCGGGCACGGGGATGGTGCCGTACTCCGACGCGTCGAAATCAGGCTCATAGAAAGCTTCCCGCACCCGGCGCACACTGTCATAGTACCGGAACTGCCAGGTGCCGCTGAGCAGGATCATCCTGTCCGACGACGCGCGGTCGTGCACCAGGCGGTCATTCCTTTCCGAGCAGGGGATAAAGTAAGCGCGGTTCGGCAGGGTGTTCTCGTGCAGGATATGAGGGTCTTCATAATGACGGGGTACGATCATGGTGGCCTCCTAAGGTCTTGATCCGGGGGATACGGCCGTCAGGCCATCTTTTCGCTCAGCTGCTCGCCGCCGAGGATGTGGATGTGCCAGTGCTTCACGCTCTGGCAGGCATCGCTCCCGCAGTTGGAAATGACCCTGTAGCCGTTTTTCAGCCCCTCGTCCGCGGCGATCCTGGCCGCCGCCCGCATCATGCGGGCCAGGGTCACGTCGGAAAGCTTTTCGGCCGCTTCCGTCCAGTCGGCGACATGCTCGCGGGGCACCAGGATCACGTGCACTTTCGCCTGAGGATTGATGTCCCTGAACGCGAAGCAGGTCTCATCCTCATACACTTTCGTCGAGGGGATCTCACCGGAGACGATCCTGCAGAACAGACAGTCACTCATCGTTTTTTCCTCCTTGAAACACTTTAGTCCGTAATGACGACTTTATCCCGTCCGAATACGTTGATCAGCATGTCCTGGCTGGACATGATCTGCCGTTTCAGCTGTTTTTCATCCTCCGTGTTCTCACGGATCACCTTCAGCTTGGGCTCCGCGGCACCGGCCTTGGCGAGCTCCTCCCGGATGGTGTCCAGGTAGCCGTTGAAGATCTGCAGGGGCACCGCGTCCCCGGCCGGCAGCACGATGGTGTATTCGCTGCCGCTGCGGCCGCCGAAACGGATGCCGAGGCTGATCAGACTGTACAGGGAGCGGTTGGCCCTGATGTTCCGGATCATGGCGTTCCATATCTCGTCCCCGGTCAGGTCCGTGGTCTTTGGCAGGGTGATGGGCCTCTCCTTTTTCTCAGCCGGCGGTCCGTCCGCGTTATCGGCGGCCGCCGACGGCTGCTGCACGCGCACACCGGTTTTCTCAAGCTCCTGCAGCCGCGCGGTCAGTTCGCTGACCTGCTCCTGAAGGGCGGTGAGATCGTGCTCCTGCACCCGGTCGCAGGCCCTGAGCAGGGCGACCTCCAATACGCCCCGGGGCGAAGCGGAATACCGGGTGTCGCTCTCGGCGCGCATGAGGGTGGTCAGGCAGCGCTCCAGATGGGGGAGGGTGAACTTCAGGGCGGCCGCGTGCAGCTGCGCTGCCTCGTCCGGGGTGGTCTTGAGCAGATCCACGTCCGGCCCGCACAGGTGCGCGGTCAGCAGCTGCCGGAAACGGCGGCACAGTTCCGTGAGGAACACCTGGGCGTCCATCCCCTTGAGGATGCCCGCGTCCACACACCGGAGCGCCTCGGCGCCGTCAAAGGCCGAGGCCGCGGCGGTCACCCGGTCGATCAGGTCGCTTCCGGCGGTGCCCAGCACGTTCCTCACGTCCTGCACGGTGATATCGTCGGTCATGCCCAGGCACGTGTCCAGGATGGACAGGGCGTCACGCATGCCGCCGTCGGCGGCCTGGGCGATCAGGTACAGGGCGTTGTCCTCCGCCCGCGCGTTCTCCGTGCTCACGGCCATTTTCAGGCGCGTCAAAAGATCATCCATGCTCAGCCGGCTGAAATCGAAGCGCTGGCACCGGCTCAGGATAGTGACCGGCACTTTCTGCGGGTCGGTGGTGGCCAGGATGAACACCACATGTTCCGGCGGCTCCTCCAGGGTCTTGAGCAGAGCGTTGAAGGCGTTGCCGGACAGCATGTGGACCTCGTCGATGATATACACCTTGTATTTCTCCGCCTGGGGCGGGAACACCACCTGCTCGATCAGCTGCCGGATGTTTTCCACGCTGCTGTTGCTGGCCGCGTCGATCTCCAATACATCCAGGGAGGTGTCGTTGAGGATGCTTTTGCAGCTGGCGCATTCACAGCAGGGATCACCGTCCCGGGGATCCAGGCAGTTGACGGCCCGGGAGAATATTTTGGCGGCGCTGGTCTTGCCTGTTCCGCGGCTGCCGCAGAACAGGTACGCGTGTCCGATCCGGCCGGTCTTCACCTGGTTTTTGAGCGTTTTACGGATCACGGTCTGGCCCACCATATCATCAAAGGTCAGAGGCCTTAAGACCCGGTAAAGCGCCTGGTATCGCTCTTTCACTTTACGGCTCCTTTTAACATGGATACGTCATCGGCGGTGTGCCTGCACAGGAAAGCCATGGCTGCGAACAAAAGGATGCAGGGGATGTCGTACAGGACGGACAGGGCGGTATTGACTATGCCAAAGTTCCCGGTCAGGTCCAGAAGCGCGGCCGCGATGCCGAGACCGGCGGTGACGGCGGCGAATATGCTGGCGGGCCTGCAGGCGTTGCGGTCGGGCCGCATGCCGCCCAGCATGGTCCTGACATCGCCCAGCGCCCGGAAAAAGAACAGGAAGGCCAGAGCCTGCATGAGTGAGAACAGCATGTTGCCGATCATGAAAAAGGCGGACCCGTTGACGCGGTCCACGTCTTCCTGCGTGAGCCCGTATTCGGCCATGCTTTTCGCGTCCAGGCCGTTGACGATGGAATAAGTGGTGTAGTACATCACGGCGAGCAGGAGCACCGCCATGATCATCACGGCGAACACGATGACGCTCGCCCTGGCCGCATGGCCCGCGTGATCCTTATCGGGCCCGGAGGGGAGCCGGAACAGCCTGAACGTCAGGTAGAGGAGCGCTATGGCGATCACGCCGCTGACAGCGCTGTCGAGGCTCGGGCCTCCGGATAAAAAGGTCATGAAGATATCCGTCAGGGTGAACAGGGCATACAGGCCGCAGCCGGCGGTCAGGAGCTTCAATGATCTGTCTGAAGTGAATTCCGTCCCGACGGTCAGGGCGGTCTTTTTGAGCCTGATGTCCGTCATGGCTCCTCCTGTCAGTTCCCGCTCACGGGCAGGATGACCTTTGCGAGCCATGCGAGCGCCTGCGCCTGCCAGGACGCGAATATCTGCTGCAGCGCGGGCTCTTTCAGAGTGTTGAGCGCGATGGGGGGATCTGTGAGGGTGCTCAGGCTGTCGGGCTGCCATTTCGCGACGGTCTTCATGCTCATGTCAAGGGTGATGCCGCTCTCCGTATCCTGGTCCATCAGGCTCAGCGAACCGGTGACGGTCGTGGGAGCCGTCATCCGGGACTGGGACGAAACGTCCAGTGACAGCGACGCGGTCAGGGTATCCATTTCACGGGAATTGTCGTCGTTGGGCCGGAGGATGACGGTATAGCTGCGCTTTCGTTCGCACAGGTCGTTCTGCCGGTCGTAGGTCTCTTCACCGTCGTCCGCCGTCAGGGAGAAGGATGCCGAAAAGATGCCCTCCGGTTTGGTGTCGTCCTCCGCTGCGGATCCCTTTTCCGGGGCGGGGTATTCGATCCGGATCGTGCCGGAATACAGCCCGTCGTCCGGCCCGGACGCGGTGATCTCAAAGGGATAGAGAGCGTCATCCGCCCGATAGCTGCCGCTCAGGCGCTTTTCATCCGTCCCCAGGTCGATGGAGATCCCGTTCAGGAAAAAGCCCTCGGCGAAGGGAAAGGAAACAGCGTCCTTCAGGATGACGCCCTGATAATCGTATTCCCGTTCGATCAGGATCGTGCCTTCGGCCTTGAGCTGATCCAGAGCGTTGAAAATGATCCCGCTCATGCCGGGTTCCAGATAAGCGGCGCTTTCTTCCGCGGTGAACAGCTCCCGGAACAGGGCCAGCATGGCCGGGTCGTTATAGATGTCCGTCAGGAGCTGCTTCATCTCCGCGACGGCGTCACGGACGGGGATCTCGCACTTCATGGATATGGCGCTGTCCCGGTTCTCGGTCTCGGTGCCGATCACCTGGTAGTTCTGCAGCCAGATCGCCAGCTTGGTCATATACGACGCGGAGGTCTGAGCCGCGCGGGTCACCCAGTCCTCCGGGGCGGTGCAAACGGCGTGAAGCATGCGCCACGGTGACGGCCATTCGCCCGGAGCGGCGGGGAACAGAACGCTGAACAGGTCCGTATCCGCCGGCAGGGAATACCAGGCTTTATCGTTGATCAGATCGGAATGGAAGGCGAAGGTGCCGCCGTCGATCAGGGCTTTCACCACGCCCGTTTCGGTGCCGTCCTTTTTGATGCTCACAGTAGCGGAACGGTCGGGAAAGGCGGGCAGGCGCACGGTGGATTCAAAGTCGATGCCGATGCTTCCGGCAATCATGCCGATCAGGGCCCAGGTCTCCTCATCCAGGGAAAAGGGAGCCTTATCGCCGGAAGCGGTGAGGGATACGCTGCCCCGCAGGCCGGAAGAGGTGACCTGGCCTTCCAGCTTCTCTTCGATCGTGTAATCGGTGGGCACGGCGGCCAGGGAACCGGTCATTGTCATCGCGATGCATACCGCGAGCAGGACCCCTATGATCTTTTTCATGTTCATTCCTCCTCTACGCTCCATTCGCCTGCTTCTATGGGCTCGTCGTTGATGTCCAGCCAGCGGGCGGAAAACAATGTGTGTGTCAGCAGAACGCGGTCTTCCTCGCTGAGAGCCGCCAACCTTTTGAACGCTTCTTCGTAAATGATCCGTGAAACCGTTTCTGTGTCCGTGAGCGCGGCAGTGTCGGAGCCGCCCGGCATCAGGCCGATACTCAGGTCCACGCTCCACGTATCTTCGCCCGCCAGGGAGAGGCTGACCGAAGCCTTTCCGGAGGCAAGGCCCTCCGAGACGTTCAGGTCGGCTCTGACGGCGCGGACCGATCTGAGCCCGTCCCGGTTGGCGTTGACGGTGATATCCGCCGATATGTTTTCGGTGTCCGTCCTTTTGACGGTCACCGTGCCCTGGAGAGAGACATTCAGGCTGTGGTCCTTCGTTTTGCTGATGACTGAGCCGGTCAGTTCGATCACGGCCGCGTTCGCCTTTTCCGTGACCTTCCAGCCGAGGATGTACCGGTGCTGACCGGTGCCTCTCACCCTGTTCAGCTCCAGGCTGAAATTCCCGCCCCTGCCCGGGGCTCTGCCCATGAGGCTCGTGAAACGGTACTCCGCTTCATCGTCGAAGGCGATCCTTCCGTCCGTCGCGGCCCCCATCGGAGCGCCTTCTTTGTCGAACAGCCTCTTGTGCACGCAGCGTCCCGTGAAGACAGCGTCATCGAAATCGAACCCCGTCCACCGCTGCATGCAGGACCACGCGAGGGCAGCCAGGGGATACCCTTCCTTGAGATCCGTGAATACCGCCTGCACATCGGGCATCTCTTCCATGGTAAAGCTGTACTCGACCGCGGAGGCCGATGAGCCCGCGTTCTTGACATAGGTCCTGTCCAAATAATTGCGGGTGTCGTCTCTTCCCTCGTCGAGATGCGCGTACCAGGCGTCCTTGAGGGCGGCACACTCTTTGATCAGGTCCTCCGCGCGAAAGAGGAGCAGGCTCACATCATCCGCCTTCTCTGTCAGAAGACCGCCGGAGAGGACGGCCTGTGTGCCGCCCCAGCGGAAGGAGACGGTGCCGCCGCCGTCGCCGGCGGTGACGCATGCTTCGAGCCCGTCGAAAAAACCGTTCAGGAGCCGGGTGATCTCCTCGTCCCGGGCTTTGATACCCTCCAGGCTCACAGTGAGCGAGGCGCCTCCGGGGCTGTTAAGGATGGCGTCGGCAGCCGGCGCGAAGACCTCGGCCCCGGCCGCGGCGCACAGGGCCTGGATGAGAAGGATCGCCGTGAGGCATCTAAAAAACTTTGTCATCCCGTTGTCCTCTGTGACCTGAAGCTCACCGGTGGAAAAGCTTCTTGACCTGGAACTGGGGGTCCTGCGTGACCCGGATGCCCAGGCGCCGGTAGATATTGTCGTCCACATGGGGGAGGATCACCGTGGAATGGGCTTCGCAGTTCCTCAGGGCGGGCAGCATTTCCATGGCCTGCCGGGAGATATCGCTGCCGGCGGCGCTGATGGAAAGGGCCACCAGGATCTCGTCGGAATGGAGCCTCGGATTGTGGTTGCCCAGATAGGAGCATTTCAGCCTCTGGATGGGCTCGATCACGGCGGCCGGGATCAGGTCGATCTCGTCGTCGATCCCCGCCAGGTGCTTGACCGCGTTGAGCAGCGCGGCCGCCGAAGGCCCCAGAAGATCGGAGGTGCGGCCCGTCACGATCTCCCCGTCGGGCATCTGGATGGCCATCACCGGCCCGTTGGTGGACTCTGCCCTGATCCGGGCGCTGGAGATGACGGGCCTGTCCGCGTCGGTCAGGTTCAATTGCTTCATCAAGAGATGGATCTTTTCCGTCTCGCTCGTTTCGCCGGTCTCCAGCGCGCTGCAGCGGGCCTTGTAATAGCGGCGGATGATCTCCTGTTTGGAAGCTTCCCGGCAGGCTTCGTCATCCGTGATGCAGTAGCCCACCATGTTGACGCCCATGTCCGTGGGGGATTTGTACGGGCTCTGTCCCATGATCTTTGTGAACAGAGCGCTGAGCACCGGGAAGATCTCGATGTCCCGGTTATAATTGACGGTGGTGACGCCGTACGCTTCCAGATGGAACGGATCGATCATGTTCACGTCGGCGATATCGGCGGTAGCCGCCTCGTACGCGATGTTGATAGGGTGCTTGAGGGGCAGGTTCCAGATGGGAAAGGTCTCGAATTTGGCGTAGCCGGCTTTGATGCCCCGCTGGTGCTCCTGATAGAGCTGGCTGAGACACACCGCCATCTTCCCGCTGCCGGGCCCCGGTGCGGTCACCAGCACCAGCGGCCGCTCGGTCTGCACGTATTCGTTTTTGCCGAAGCCTTCGTCGGATACGATCCTTTCCACATCGTAGGGATAGCCCTCGATGGGATAGTGCCGCCACACCTTGACGCCCATCCGCTGCAGTTTGTTCTGGAACTGGATGGCGCCGTTCTGGCCCGAGAACTGGGTGATCACCACGCCCGTCACCAGCATGCCCAGCCCTTTGAACGCGTCTATCAGCCGCAGCGCGTCGGCGTCGTAGGTGATGCCCAGATCCCCGCGGACCTTGCTTTTGTCGATATCACAGGCATTGATGGCCAGCAGGATCTCGCACTGATCGCGCAATTTCAGGAGCATGGAGATCTTGCTGTCCGGCAGGAACCCCGGCAGCACCCTGGAGGCGTGGTAGTCGTCGAACAGCTTGCCGCCCAGCTCCAGGTACAATTTGCCGCCGAACTCACCGATGCGCTCGAGTATCCTTTCAGACTGCATACGGGTATACAGATCGTGATCGAATCCGACTGTCATAATACATCCTCCGCAAAAAGTCTTACAGATGATTATATCATATAAACAGGGATTTGTATGCTGTTTTTCTTGACGAAAACAGTTTGAGTGCATAGAATTTACATGGGAGTGACCGTATCGATAACCGGGGGCCGCGCCGGCGGCTTTATGTCATATTTTATGGGAGGGATGGATATGCCTGATCTGAAGCATTATCAGGAGGAACTGAGGAAGATGATCCTCGAAGCACGGCACGCCGTCTTCTTCGGAGGCGCGGGGGTCTCCACCGAAAGCGGCATCCCGGATTTCAGGAGCGTGGACGGGTTGTATCATCAGCAGTGGTCCCTGCCGCCGGAAGAGATCATCTCCAGGCACTTTTTCGTTCAGGAACCGGCGGAGTTCTGGCGTTTCTACCGTGAAAAGATGCTCTTTCCGGACGCGAAGCCCAATGCCGCTCATCTGGCCCTTGCTCATCTGGAGAAAAAGGGGCATATGGCCTGCGTGATCACCCAGAATATCGACGGCCTGCATCAGGCCGCGGGCAGCAAAAACGTAGTGGAGCTCCACGGCTCCGTGCACCGCAATCACTGCATGCGCTGCGGGAGATACTATTCCCTCGCGGATGTCATGGCCATGAAGGGGGTGCCCAAATGCTTGTGCGGGGGCATCATCAAGCCGGACGTGGTCCTCTATGAGGAATCCCTGCCCGTAGACGCCCTGGAGAGGACGGCGGACGAGATCGAAAAGGCGGACCTGATGATCGTGGGCGGCACGTCCCTCTCCGTCTATCCCGCCGCGTCCTTCGTGCATCATTACCGGGGAAGGCTGGTGATCATCAACAAGTCACCCACGCCCCAGGACTACCGGGCCACGCTGCTGATCCCCGAAAAGATCGGCCAGACCATGTCCGCGCTGATGGATATCTGATCCGGACCGTCCTTTGGGGAGATGGAGAGCCGTGATCCCGCGTCAGCCGCGGCAAGGCTGATCAAAGACCGATTTTTAAAGTTATTTTTGTCTTCCGTATTTTTTGCTATTGACAATCGTCTTTTGACGTGGTATAGTCTTTGATGCTGTCGGGTACGGCAGTGTCAAAGGTTCCTGGGTGTAGCGCAGCTTGGTAGCGTGCTTGAATGGGGTTCAAGAGGCCGAGAGTTCGAATCTCTCCACCCAGACCAAAGCGAAGATCCTGTCGAGAAAGATCGGCAGGGTTTTTGCTTTTTATTGATCTTAATGAAACATCAGGAGGGATCCGTCCGATGGCGACTGACATGACCAGGGGCTCCATCACCCGGCAGCTGATCGGTTTCTCGGTCCCGCTGATCCTGGGCAATCTCTTCCAGCTTTCCTACAACATGGTGGATACCATCGTGGTGGGACGCTTTGCCGGCAGTGCCGCACTGGCGGCGGTAGGGACCTGTGATCAGGTGATGAACCTTCTGATCCTGGGAGTATCGGGGATCTGTGTCGGCGCCTCGGTGCTGATGGGACAGTTCTTCGGGGCGAACGACCGGGAAAAACTGCTGGATGAGATGCGGACCATGACGGTGATCGGTCTGATCTTCGCCCTGGCGGTCATGGCGCTTGGCATCCCCCTGACGGGGACCATCTTTTCGCTGATGCGCGTCCAAAAAGAAATGCTCGGGGAAGCGACACTGTATCTGCGTGTCATTTTCGCCGGGATGCCATTCACCTGCCTGTACAATATCTATGCCGCGGCGCTGCGCAGCATCGGGGATTCAAAGACTCCGATCCGTTTTCTTGTGATCTCCTGCCTGATCAATATCACGCTGGATCTCATCCTGGTGGCGGCCGCCCGGATGGGAGTGGCCGGTGCGGCGCTCGCCACCGTGGCCGCCCAGGCATCCAGCGCGGTCTTGTGCATCCGGTATGTGGGCCGGTATGTGCCGATGCTCCGTATCTCCTGGCGCGGCCTGCGCCTGGATCGGGCCCTGGCCCGGAAGACTTTGTCCTACGGCGGCATGACGGCGCTGCAGCAGTGCAGTCAGCCGGTGGGGAACATCATCATCCAGAGCAGCGTGAACGCTCTTGGCGTTTCCGCCGCGGCGGCGTTCAGCGCCGTGAGGAAGATCGAGGACATCGGGCTTTTGCCCGGACGCAGCATCTCCACCGCCATCACCGCGTTCACGGCCCAGAACAAGGGCGCGAAGAATGAGGCGCGTATCCGGCGGGGGTTCCTGAGAGGGCTGGGGATGGAGACTGTCGTGGGCATGGCGATGAGCGCCGTGATCCTCCTGGCGCGTTTTCCCCTGATGGATCTGTTCACGCGGGACGGATCCATCGTGACGGACGGCGTCCGGTATTTTGACCTGATCGGTTACTGCTATATCCTGCCCTGCGTCACCAACGGGATCCAGGGCTATTTCAGAGGCGTGGGGAGGATGACGGTGACTTTCCTGGCGACACTCACCCAGATCTCGGTGCGCGTCCTGGCCACCCTGCTTTTGACGCCGTCCATGGGGATCTCCGGTGTCGGTCTGGCCTGCGTCCTCGGCTGGTCGGCGATGATCCTCTGGCAGCTCCCGCTCCAGATCCGTACCATGCGCCGCGGTTGATGATTGCCATTTCGGTCGTGATGTGGTATGATAACACCAGCACAAAATCGAGACGGCGGTCCCGGGCATCCGACGGGAAGAGGAACTGACGAACGGATACCGGCACGGCCGCGGCACACTGCCGGCGGATCACCCATATCTGATGCATATCGTGGCCCCCGGCAGGTCATACGCTCCTGAGGAGGACGGACGCATGCTGAAAGAATTCGAGAAAAGAAAGCCTGAGGACAAGGAAGCCCTGAACGCCGAGATCAAAAGTGTACGCGAGACCATCCTGGGCCAGCAGCAGCTGCTCCGGGACGCAAAGCTGCCCGTCATCGTCATGATCGAGGGCTGGGCGGCCGCGGGAAAAGGAAGCCTGATCAAGGAACTGATCAGCGAGATCGATCCGCGTTTCTATCATGTGGTATCGCCGGTGGTCCTTCCCGAAAAGGACGAGCGCTACCCGTTCCTGTATCAGTACGCCTCCTCCATCCCGGAAAACGGCAAGATCCTTTTCATGGATTCGGGCTGGATGGAGAGCGTGGTCCGCAAGTACCTCAGGCATGAGATCACCAAGGATGAATACCGGCGCAGGCTGCGCCAGGTGAATGAATTCGAGCGCCAGCTCCGGGACGGGGGATACCTCATCCTGAAGATATTCCTGCACATCGAGAAGAGTGAGCAGGGGGAGAGGCTCAGGGCCCTGGCGGAGGATCCGCAGACGGAGTGGCGGGTGACTCAGGAGGATATCTGGCAGCACCGGGAGTACAAGCGCTTTACGGAAGCCTATGACGAGTTCATGGAGAAGACCGGCGATACCATCAAGTGGTACGTACTGGACGGCAGCCGCCGCAAGACCGCTGTGAGGGACGCCATGAAGCTCCTGAGGGATACCATCCAGCACGGCCTGGATCACGGCCGGTATGTGGGCGAGCCTTTCTCAGAGGAGTTTCCCCTGAATAAAATGCCCGATCTGAGCGAGGTGGACCTGTCGCCGTCGATCGATGACGACGAATACAAAAAGGAACTGAAAAAACTCCAGAGCCGCCTGAGCGAACTGCATAATATCATCTACCGCAAAAAGATCCCGGTGATCCTTTGCTATGAGGGATGGGACGCCGCGGGCAAGGGCGGCAATATCCGCCGCGTCGCCTATCCTCTGGATCCCCGGGGGTTCGACGTGCATCCCATCGCCTCCCCGCTGCCCCATGAGCTCAACAGGCAGTACCTGTGGCGGTTCTGGACGCGGCTGCCCCGCACGGGGCATATCTGCATTTTCGACCGCACCTGGTACGGCCGGGTGATGGTGGAGAGGCTGGAGGGCTTCTGCGCGGAAAAAGACTGGAAGCGGGCCTACAACGAGATCAACGAGTTCGAGCGCCAGCTGACGGACTGGGGCGCGGTGGTCATCAAGTTCTGGATCCATATCGATCAGGAGACCCAGCTCGCCCGGTTCACGGAGCGGCAGAACACCCCGGAGAAGCAGTGGAAGATCACGGAAGAGGACTGGCGCAACCGGGAGAAGTGGCCGCAGTATGAGACGGCCGTGAACGAGATGCTGCGCAAGACCAGTACCCGGAACGCGCCGTGGCACATCATCGAATCGAACGACAAGAAATACGCCCGCATCAAGACCCTCAGGATCATCGTCAAGGCTCTGGAAAAGGCCTGCGAAGAGCATTTCGAGCACCTGATCGGCTGACGGACGCGATCCGCAGGGCAGCACCCCGAGCCTGAAAGGCCGGGGTGTTTTAGGATGCGGACCCGGTCGGCGGGACATTTTTCAAACAGGGAGGCCTTTATGCGGTACGCGATGCTCTTATCCTACGACGGCAGCCGGTATCAGGGCTGGCAGCGCCAGGGCAACACTTCCAACACGATCACGGAAAAACTTCAGACCGTTCTGTCACGCCTTCTGGAGGAGCCGGTCACTGTCAGCGGCGCCGGCAGGACGGACGCGGGCGTCCACGCTCTGGGGCAGGTGGCGGCCTTTGACTTCGCGCGTCCTCTCGATCCTGCAGCGCTTCTTGACGCGCTTCGGTCCTATCTTCCGGAGGATATCGCGGTCCTGGACCTGAAAAAGGCGCCGGAGAGATTCCATCCCAGGCTGAGCGCCTCGGGAAAGATATACCGCTACGAGATCCGGGAAGCGCCCTGGACGGATGTGTTCCGGCGCAGATACCAGTGGGCGCTCATGCGGACACTTGATCTGAAGGCCATGGAGGCGTGCGCCCGGATCCTCCTGGGAGAGCATGATTTCAGGGCTTTTTCCTCCGACAGGCGTCCGGCCCATTCCACTGTCCGGGAATTAAGATCGGTGAGGATCGACCGCAGGGACGGCAATGTGACGATCACCTATGAGGGCAGCGGTTTTCTCTACAATATGGTCCGTATCCTGACGGGCACTCTGGTACAGGCCGGTCTCCGCGAGACGGGCCCGGATCAGGTCAGGGAAGCGCTGCTCACCCTGGACAGACAAAAAGCCGGCGCGACCGCGCCGGCTAAAGGGCTTACCTTGATGAAGGTGATCTATCCGGATCCCTTTGATCTATTTGACGATCCACTGGATGCCCAGGGCTTCATGTAAGGCCACGAGGGTCTTGGTGCCCACGATGCCGTCCGCCACCAGGTTGTGAGCCTTCTGGAACTTCTTGACCGCCTTGGTGGTCCTGGCACCGAAGATGCCGTCGTCCTCACCCAGGGGCAGGTAGCCCAGCTTGATCAGGTACTGCTGCAGCAGCGTCACGTTGGAGTTCCTGTCGCCGGCGCGGAGCAGCTTGGGAGCCACGGTACCGGTGCGGGTCACGTCCACGGTCTTGGGATCGGCGTTCTGCACGTTGAAGGTGCGGATCACGGCCCAGGTGGCGGGTCCGATGACACCGTCGGGATCCAGGTTGTAGTCGTTCTGCACGGCGATGACAGCCTTCTTGGTGGACTGGCCGAACACACCGTCGGCCTTGTCCAGCAGATAGCCGGCAGCCTTGAGCTTCATCTGAGCGGCCGCCACGTCGTCGCCCTTGCTGTAAAGCTTCAGGGTACGGGGCACGTATTTGTCATCCTTGGTGTCCTTGGCGCGCCAGTTCTGCTCGATCCGGGCATCCACCAGGGAAGGATACAGATAACGGCGGGTGGTGGCGGTGAACTTGCCGGTCTGGTTGAGGCCGTTCTTGCTCTCGAACTTCTTCATGGCAGCGGTGGTGGCGGCGTTGTAGACACCGGTGGGAGCGCTGGCCAGGTAGTTCAGGTTGTAGAGCTTCTGCTGGATGGCGTACACGTCATAGCCCCGGTCGCCCTGGCTCAGGTCACGCAGGGGAAGACCGCCGTTGAAGATGGCCGCCTTGCGGTTGTAGAGCAGGGTCTTGGTGTTTTTGCCGGCTTTGCCGTCCACGGTCAGGCCCGCGGAGCGCTGGAAGTTCTTGACGGCGTTGGTGGTGTAGACATCATACTTGCCGGTGATGCTGCCGTTATAGTAATAGGTAGCGCGCAGATGACGCTGCAGCACCTTGACGGCCTCACCCTTGTCACCGGGTTTGAGCACATAGTCCGGCGCCAGGGGATTGTCGGCGTATTTGGCGGTCGTGCTCTTGAGCTTTTTCGCCGTGCCGGCGTCGATGATGCCGTTGACCTTCAGGTCGTTCCTCTTCTGGAAGTCCTTGACGGCTGCCAGCATCGCGTTGTTGAAGGTGCTGTTGGCCTTGCCTTCCATGTACAGGTAGTGGATCAGCCTCTGCTGAGCCTGCTTGACGTCCGTGCCGGTCATGCCTTTGGTCAGTATCCGGTCACCGAGATTATATTCCGCCGCAAAAGCCATGGTGAGCGGCATCAGCGTGGCGACGACGAGCAGGATCGCGATCAGTCTTTTCATGTGAATACTCCTCCTTCTATAGGATCCATTGCATCCGTGATTGTATCAAAGCTTTGTGACGCAAGAATGCCGAAGTGATTACATTTAACACATAACATCTTTACAAATATGCGGTGGGTCCCGCCGGATGATCCGGTGCTTTGCCGGGCCCCGGATATCGGGAAACCTGATATTGTCCATGGATTGTACCTCCCTTCGAACGCCGTTCATATATATAGACGAGGCAGAGACGAAAAATATTACGGCCTTTGTCATTTTTATTTAATCGTCCCGGCTGCTGTCTTCAGGTGC
>CACZOZ010000152.1:0-8367 GCA_902782865.1 uncultured Eubacteriales bacterium | reverse complement strand
GATCATATCGTACCATAAAACGAGCCGATCCCCGGCGCATCAGCCGGGGATCGGCTCATATCTTATGCAGTTATCTCTTATTGCATTCTACGGACCGGGATCGATCACGGTACCGGATCGGGATTGATCAGGGCATTGAGAGCGTCGATCTCCGCTTTGGTCTTGATCGTCACGCAGTGCTTGCATGCCGTGGGCTTTTCAAACAGTTCCTCGAGCTCCCCATAAGTCGTAGGAGTCAGCGGCAGATACCTCGACTTGACACTGGAGCAGTACTGATCCTGGTGGAAATACTTACCGCCCGTGGGGTTGTAATAAACCACTGTGTCATCATCGGGATACGGGATCCAGCGGCCCGTATCATCCCAGATCAGCACCTTCGTGTTGATCTTGATATTGTTCCAGAGCCATTTGATGTTCTGGCCCTCTTCGTTTTCCTTTTTCTGCACCCGCACGCAGCCGTGACTGGCTTTGGTCCCCAGCCTGAAGACCGTTGATGAGTAGTCGCGGTTGGCGGCCGGCGTGTCCGGATTGCCGATATAGGGCACTTCATGGATCAGGCATCCGCCGTTGATCCTCATGCCGTATTCACACCAGAGATTGCCCGCCGGGAAGCCGCCGGTGCGGCTGACCATGAGGAACTCACCGGACGGGGTCTCGTTCCACGGCTGCTTGTCGGTGGGCTGCCCCGTGGATACCAGCAGAGAACCGATGCATTTTCCGTCCTGGAAGATATACATTTTCTGCTCGAGTTTATCGATGAGCAGGCCGTATTCCGTCAAAGGTTCTATCACCTTGAGCAGATTGGTCTGCACATATCCCGTGATCAGCTCGTCCGTGTTGCCGTAACCGCGTCTTGACGCGCAGTCCGGCCCGTAGGATGAGTTGTAGACCTCGACCTTTGTCCACCCGTCGTCCCGTGTTTCCAGCACGTGGACGCCCTGGGAAGCGAAAGTGATCTCACCCACGATATTGTCCTTGGCCGTTGACTTATCGGGCTCTTTCCGAAGCTTGTAGACTTCCTTCTGATCACCTGAGAGCACCGTGATCGGCTGGGTCATCACTTCCCAGATCGCCGCTTCCGCTTCGATATCCCCGATGGGCAGTGTCCAGTAATTCAGGTCCTCTTCCCCGATCTTCGTGACTTTCGAAGGGATATAGGGCGTGGGCGTGGGAACAGGCGTGGGCACAGGCGTGGGGGTGGGTCTCGGCTCCACGGTGATGCGCATCTGCCTGGCCGTGCCGGCGATATCGGCGGGGCTCCTGATCACGGCCTCCAGTGTCACGTCACCGATGGGGACATTCTCCGGCACGGTGAACGACAAGCTGTTTTCACCCGCGAAGACAGCGGCGCCATCGAGCAGCGCGATCCCGTTTTCCGCGCCCGTGATACTCAAAGAGAACTTCCCGTCGCGGGAGGCTTCCACATTGACCTGCGCTTCCATACCGGGCATCAGCACATCCGGGAGCTGAACACGCGTCAGCTTCGGGATCGGTTCATTGACCCTGACAAAAGCCGATACGCTCCGGCCGCCAAAGCTCAGCCTGAGATCATACTCCCCCGGCGCGGCTTCATTCCCGGCCCTGTCCGTGCCGTCCCAGGTCAGGTGATGGACGCCCTGGGCCACATGATAATCGCTCAGGATGGCGATGATGACATTCCCATCCCGATCGACCAGTTCCAGATCCGCGGGGCCGTCTTCAGGCACCTGATAGCTGATCCGCTCCAACCTGCCCGGATACACGTCCTCGGGTGTGACAACAAAGCCGAAGGCCTCATTCTCTGCGGAGGCGATCACAGGTCCCGCGAGCAGCAGGATGACCGCGAGTATTCTGACGAAACTTTTCATACGACTCCTTTTCGTGACTGTCTGTCAGCTGATCCAGTTCATATAGATATAGATCACGATAGTCGCCCAGTAGACACTGTCGAGACGATCCATGATCCCTCCGTGCCCCGGAAACACCGACCCGAAATCCTTGATGCCGCAGTGACGTTTGATGATGGAAGCGAACAGATCGCCCGCCTGGCCCGCTATTCCCGCAAACAGTCCCAGGAACGGAGCATGCCACAAAGGCAGGCTGAGGCTGTCACGGAAGATCAGGTAGATCACCACCGCGAAAACCACGCTGCCGAAAAGGCCCGCCAGGGAACCTTCCACGGTCTTCTTGGGGCTGACCGCCTCGCACAGTTTCGTTTTGCCGTAGATGACACCGATAAAGTAGGCGCAGGTATCCCCCATCAGAGGCGCGCCGAAGCTCAAGATCAGGAAATAAAGCTCCAGGGCCCTGCTGCCGGCGTGCAAAAACGACAGCATGCACAGCCCGGGCAGCACGGCCGCCAGGATCGGCAGAAGGGACACGATGATGTCCATCAACTTCGGTTTGGGCCTGAAAAGCACCACCAGCGTGATCATCACGACCGCCAGCTCTATGAAGGGCAGAAGGATGGATGTTCTGCCGATCCCGAGAGTCATGACCGGAAGGCTCAGGGCCAGCACAAGATAGACCGGCCAGGATACCGGATCATCTCCCGATATCCTGAATGCCCGGAAGACCTCATACACCGAAGCCGTCACGAAAAGCATGAAGGGGACCGAAAACCACCATCCGCCCAGCGTGAGAGCGGTCGCCAATATCAATATCAGTATGGAACCTGTTATGATCCTCTGTATCATGATCCTTAACTCCCGTGCCTCCTTTGACGATGCGCGAATTCCTCCAGGGCTCCGTGCAGCTCTTCCACCCCAAAGTCCGGCCAAAGGACGGGTGTAAAGTAGAATTCGGCGTAAGCGCACTGATAAAGCAGAAAATTGCTCAAACGCATTTCTCCGCTGGTGCGTATCAACAGATCCACATCCGGCTGCCCGGCGGTATCCAGACGGGACTCGATCATCTCTTCATCGATCTTGTCCGGATCGATCCTGCCGGCAGAAACATCGGAACACATCCGCCTGACCATACGCAGTATCTCATCCCTGGCACCGTAATTGATGGCGATGTTCAACTGGAGACCCGTGTTGTTTTTCGTGCGTTCTTCGCACCGGGTCACCGTCGCCCTCTGCATTTCGGGGAGGCGCTCTTTCACGCCCAGGATACAGATACGGACGTTTTTCTCATCCAGCTCATCGATGTCACTGGTAAAAAACTCCTGCAGAAGAGCCATCAGGGTATCCACTTCGCGTTTTTCCCGCTGCCAGTTCTCCGTCGAGAAAGCGTAAAGGCTCAGCACCCGGATACCGAGGTGGTCGCACTCACGCACGATCGTGCGTACAGCCTCCACCCCCTTCCGGTGCCCGAGAGCCACCTGAAAAGCATGCTGCCGGGCCCAGCGGCGGTTGCCGTCCATGATCACGGCGATATGTTTGGGCAATTGTTCGTTTACAGCCACTATCGATCCTCTTTCAGTGTTTCGTTGAAACGGGCAACGACGAAACGCCCGTCCCCGGTGACACCGATGACCCGGGTCACCGCGTCTTCACGGCGGCTCGCCATATCCCCCTTCATAGGTGAACAGGTAAAAACAACGTCGGGGAAAGATGCCCCCTCCCCCGACGCGATGTTCTTTGCCTCCTCGAGAGGAAGGCCTGCCACCTTTTCAAAACCGATCAAACGCTCATGATCTCCTTTTCTTTCTCAGAGGCGATCTTGTCGATCTCTTTGATCTTCTCATCCGTCACCTTCTGGAGATCCTCTTCGGCCTTGCGCTGATCGTCCTCGGTGATCTTGGAGTCCTTCTTCAGCTTCTTGATCTGCTCCATCGCGTCCCGGCGCGCTCCGCGGACCGCCACTTTCGTTTCTTCCGCGCCCTTACGGACCACCTTGGAGAGCTCCTTGCGGCGTTCTTCGTTCAGCTCCGGCACGATCAGGCGGATCACCTTGCCGTCGTTGGAAGGATTCATGCCCAGGTCGCTCTTCTGGATGGCCTTTTCCACAGCGGACATGGCTTTGATATCATACAGGGCGATCATCAGGATCCGGGGCTCGGGAGCGCTGATATTGGCGATCTGCCTGAGCGGAGTCATGGATCCGTAATAATCCACCATGATCTTGTCCAGGATCTGGGGGTTGGCCCTGCCGGCCCTGAGGGACAGCATATCCCTTTGATAAAACTCGCAGTTATTGGCCATCTTGGCCTTTGCTTCATCTATGACAGCGCGATACATGATCCATACCTCCATCCCATAATATTGTATATATTGTACCTTTTTTTGTGAAAACGTGCAACAACTTTTGTACCGTAATTCGCTCAAATCATGCGGCGGACTGTAACAGTTTCATTCCTGTTCATCTCTCCGGCCGCACCGGGACGAAAGAAAAAACGCTGCCGTCCTTATAAGGAACGTGCAGCGTGTATCCACGGGCTGAAGATCGGAACTGCTCAGTGAAAGAAAAACAGATATCCGACGAGCGCCAGGATCCCCAATACGATCAGAGCCGCGGGCAGGAAGACCAGCAGTGCCGACAGGATCATCGCAAGCATGTCGTTCTTTTCCAGCTTGCTTTCCAGATCATCCTCGTCCACTGCCCGTTTCCTGCCCTCCATGCGCTCCTTCTCAAGCGCCCGGGCCCTGTCATATTTTCCCTGAAAGATCATTCTCATTTGTTTTGATTGAGCATGTGGTGGCAGGCCACAAAGTGATTGGGAGCCGCTTCGACCCATTCGGGCTCGACATGTTCACACACTTCGGTGCAGTACTTGCAGCGGGTATGGAATTTGCATCCCTTGGGCGGATGGACCGGGCTGGGGATATCGCCTTCCAGGATCTGGATCTTGCGGTCGCTCTCCACATCCGTGGTGGGGATCGCGTTCATCAGCGCTTCGGTATAGGGATGCATGGGCCGGTCGAAGATCTCCTGGGAAGCCGCCAGCTCCACGATGTTGCCCAGATACATGACGCCGATCCGGTCCGAAATATACTTGACCACGGACAGGTCATGGGTGATGAACATATACGTCAGGTGCTGCTGTTCCTTCAGGTCCTGGAGCAGATTGATGATCTGGGACTGGATGGACACGTCCAAAGCGCTGACCGCTTCGTCACACACCACGAATTTCGGCCGTACCGCCAGGGACCGGGCGATGCCGATGCGCTGGCGCTGGCCGCCGGAGAACTGATGCGGATAACGGTGGATGAAGTAGGCCTGCAGCCCGGCTTCGTCCATCACCTTGATGATGTTCTCCTGCAGACGGTCGTCGTTCTTCTTGAACAGCTTATGGGCCATCATGCCTTCGGAGATGATCTGACCGACGGTCATGCGGGGATTGAGGGAGGAATACGGATCCTGGAAGATCATCTGCATGTCGCTGCGCAGCTGACGGATCTCGTTGTACGTCAGGCGGGCCAGATCGATGCCGCTGTCCTTGTACTCTTCTGCCTTTTGGAACGCTTCGTCATCCTTATACGCCGCGCGCATCTTATCGATCCCGGCGCGCGCTTTTCTCAGTTCCTCACGCTCCGCCTCGATGCTCGCCTCGATCTTTTTGACACGGGCTTCGGCTTTATCCGTCTTGGCTTTGAGCCCGGAGGTTTCTTTATTATTCTTCTGAGCGGCCGCAAGGGCGAACTTCGCGTCTTCCAGATCCAGGCTGGCGTCCGCCATCTCCACCTCAAGGGCATGCAGCTTGCCTGCCTGCCGGAAGAGGCCGCCGAACGCTTCGATCACGGGTCTGGTATCCTTGACCGTCATAAACCCGCCGAAGATATTGGCCACGTCCAGGAACGCGTCGTTGGCCGCTTTCCTGGCCTGCTGGAGCTCATTGAGCTTCTGATACCGGCCCTCGCCGTCGGGCATCTGATCGTATTCCTTCTGCAGCGCGTCCCGTTTCTGTTCCAGCTCACGGATCTGCTGTTTGCGTTTGTCCAGGGTCCTGATGGTGTGACCAACGTACCTGGGCGCAAGATCTTCCAGTTTGCGGCCGTAGTACATGGTGCGGCCGTCGGTCTGTTTGTACAGCTGAAGGATGGTGCGGCCCAGAGTGCTCTTACCGCATCCGGACTCGCCCACCAGGCCCAGGGTCTCGCCCTCATAGATATCAAGACTCACGCCGTCATTCGCCTTGACATACAGCCCTTTCTTTTTGAGAGGGAAATACTGCTTCAGATTGCTGATGCGCAGCAGGATCTTTCTGTCATTTGTTGGCAAGGTTTGCATGACGCTCCTCCTTCCTGGGATAGAAGCAGCGGACCTGCTGCCCGGGCACGACTTCCTTGAGTTCCGGCTCTTCTTCGATGCAGCGCTGCGTGCAGTACTTGCAGCGGGGCCCGAACTTGCATCCCTTGGGCAGATCCAGCGGATGAGGCACAGCGCCGGGGATGGCGTCGAGACGTTCGTTGGCCGGCGTGTCAAGGCGCGGGATGGATACCATCAGCCCTTCGGTATAGGGATGAGAATATTCGGACTTGGTGAAGATCGTTCTGGCGGGCGCCATCTCCACCACCTGGCCGCAGTACATGACCGCCACGTCATCGGCCATCTGGGCGATCACGCCCAGGTCGTGAGTGATGAACAGGATGGATGTGCCGTGCTCTTCCTTCAGATCGTTCATCAGCTTCAGGATCTGCGCCTGAATGGTCACGTCCAGCGCGGTCGTGGGCTCGTCCGCGATCAGCAGCTTCGGCTGGCAGGCCAGCGCCATCGCGATCATGACCCGCTGCCGCATGCCGCCGGACAGCTGATGGGGATACTGCTTCGCCACCGTTTCGGGGTTCGGGATCTTGACGTCCTTCAGCATTTCGATCACATGGGCCGCGGCTTCCTTCTTGCTCATGCCCTGATGGATCATGAAGGGCTCGGAGACCTGCTTTTCCACGGTGAAAACCGGGTTCAGGCTGGTCATGGGCTCCTGGAAGATCACAGAAATTTCGTTTCCCCGGATTTTTTCCATCTCATGCTTGGACAGCTTCGACAGATCCCTGCCGTCAAAGGTGATGGTGCCCGAATCGATATATCCGTTTCCGTCCAGCAGCTGCAGAATGCTCATGGCGGAAACGGATTTCCCGCTGCCGCTCTCGCCGACGACGCCCAGGGTCTTTCCCGCTTCCACGGAATAGCTGACGTCATTGACCGCCTTGACGATACCGCGCTTCGTGGTGAAGAAAGTATGCAGATGATTCAGTTCCAGCAATGCCATATCCGCTCACCCCCTTACCTTTCCTGGCTCTTCGGATCGGCCGCGTCCCGCAGGCCGTCGCCGATCATATTGATGCAGATGGTGCAGATACCGAAAATCGTGGCCGGGAAGACCCACTGCCACCAGTACTGCTGAATTACGACCGAGTTGTTCGCGCCGGTCAGCAGGTTGCCCCAGGTCGGGGTGGGCAGCGGAATACCGAAGCCCAGATAGCTCAGGGTGGATTCCGTCAGCATGCAGGTCGCGAAGTCCAGCGTCATGGAGACCAGCAGCAGGGAAATCACGTTGGGCAGAATGTGCCTGAACACGATCTGCCATTCCTTGATGCCCATGGCCTTGGCCGCGGTCACGTATTCCATCTCCCGCTGGGCCAGAATCTGCGCGCGGACCAGGCGGCAGGTGGGCACCCAGCTCAGCACGCCCAGCACCACCATGATCAGGTACATTCGCTGGGTGGGATCCAGGCGCGTGCCGATGACGGCGGACAGGATCATGGCGAAGGGGATGAAGGGCAGGCCGCCCACGATCTCCGAAATCCGCATGATCAGCAGGTCCGTCTTGCCGCCGAAGTATCCCGCGAGGCCGCCCAGCAGCACGCCGATCACCGTGGCGATGATGACCGAGATGGCGCCGACCGTCATGGTCACCCGGCCGCCGTTGACGATCCGGGTCAGCAGGTCCCGTCCGAGGCTGTCCGTGCCCAGCGTGAAGCCCTTCAGGCCCCAGGTGTGCACATGCCCGTCCTCGGTCACGGCGTAGTTCTGGAAGTTGCCGGTATAGATCTGCCGGATGCCGGTCAGGCCGCCGGGTACATCCGTCTGATGGTACTTGTTGTTGCCCCAGGAGCGGACGCTGCCGTCGGCGAGCACCACCGTGTAATGATACCGGCCGCCGTAGATGCTCTTCACGGGGCTTTCAAACTGGGGAATGTTCTTTTCCCCGGCGGTGGAGGAACCCCAGACAAAGACCTGTCCGTCCTCGGTCAGCGCGGCGCAGGACCCGGAGGTCGCCGCGATATCCACCACCTTCTTCCCCTCCAGTCCGGCGGGAATGGCGGCAAAGGGGCTGCCCTTGTCCTTGTATCCGGTATAGGCGACGGTGCCGTCCTTCAGCAGGCAGATATATTCATTGGAGGTCAGGGCCACCTTGGCGATGTTTCCCTGGTACTGCTTCCGCATCTTGATATCCGCCATGTTCCCGTTGCCCCACAGGTACAGGTTGCCGTCGGAGCTCAG
>CACZOZ010000151.1:0-11534 GCA_902782865.1 uncultured Eubacteriales bacterium | reverse complement strand
CTATACCCAGGCACTTTTGAGCGCGGTGCCCTCCCACGACCCGAAACACAAGTCAAAGCACATCATCCTGGAGGGGGACGTGCCCAACCCCGCCGATCCGCCCAGGGGCTGTCCCTTCCACACCCGATGCCGGTACTGCACGGAGGAATGCCGCTCGCAGCGCCCGCCGATGAAGGAGGTTTCACCCGGTCACACGGCGGCCTGCTGGCATGCTTGACAATACAGGCCCTTTAAGTTACAATAATAGGCGGTTTATACTGTTTCAATCGAGATCGATTCCCAATTTGAGGGAGGGGAGTGGCAGTGAACACGGCCCGTAAATGGCTCAGCGTTTTAATGGCAGTCTGCCTTATGCTCATATGCGGCGCTATCGCTGAACAGGTGGATCCGATCGAGGTGACGGTGGAAGCCACCGGCACGGAGATGAGCGGCCCCGGCGAGATCCAGGTATCCCTGCGGGTGGCCAATGTCACCAAGGAGGATATCACCGATCCGGTGACGCTTCTGGACCCCAGCGGCAAGCCGGTGGAGTCATTCGGTGACAACGGGCAGCTTCAGCTCAAGGCCGACGGCTTCTACACTTGGCAGGGCTCCTGGCAGGTGTCTCAGGAAGAGCTGGACAAGGGCAGGGCGGTCTATCAGGTGCAGTATCATCAGCAGGACGCGTCCGGCATGATCTTCACCGTGACCCTTGACGCGCCCGTGGCCCTGACCTACAGTATGGAAAAGGCCGGCCTCAACGCCACCCGCACCATCACCCCCGAGGTGTGCCGTGAGGGCAAGCAGGTGACGGTCACCTATGATCTGGTCAACAACGGCAACGTGGAGCTCACCAAGGTCCGCGTCAGTGAAAAGATCTCCAACCGTGTGGAGACCATCGACAAGCTGCCCGTGGGCGGCCGCAAGACCGTGACCTTCATCGCCGTCATGGGCAATAAGGATCTGGTGAGCGGCGCCACCATCGCCTACAACGTGGCGGGCGAGGACGAGACCCAGCGCGAGGAATTCGTCGACATCACCGTGCCCAAGGCCGTCAACGACCTGAGCGTGAAGGCCGAGGCCGTCACCCCGTCGGTGAACATCGGTGAGCCGGCGGTCATCAAGGTGATCTTCAGCAACAACGGCAACATCACCTATTCCAATGTCACCGTGCGGGACGACCAGCGCGGCGAGATCTTCACCGGGCTCGAGATCCCGGCGGGCACCGTGGTGGAGAAGGAGCGGGAGTTCACCCTCACCGAGCCGGCCACCTTCAAGATGACCGCGGCCCTCAACGACAACACCGGCGAGAGCCACACCATGAACTTCGAGCCGGTCTCTGTGCAGGTCTATGACCCGGAGAAGACCCTGCGGCTGTCCCTGGACCTCAAATGCGACCACGACACCATCCCCTCCCAGCCCGCCGTGGTGCGCTTCACCCTGAACGTCACCAACAATTCCGACATCGAGGCCACCGGCATCACCATCCGCCACGGCAACACCGTGATGCAGACCCTGTCGGCCCTGGGCACCGGGAAGACCGCCAAGCTGGAATGGGACGCGAACCTGTCCCAGGGCGGCAAATACCGCTTCACCGCCACCACCAAGGATACTCTGGGCAACAACATGACCTTCGAGTCCAACACCCTGGAGATCCCCTACGTGCCCCCGACGCAGCCCCCGGTGACCGAAGCGCCCGTGACCGTGGCGCCCCTGGTCACCTCGCCGCCTCCCGTCCTGGAGGATGTCAACAGCATCCTGAGGAACGGCTGGAACGTGGCCTCCATCCTGGCCCTGGTGCTGGGCGGCCTGCTGGCGGTGAGCCTCATCCTGTTCCTCGCCGCGTCGGCCAAGCGCACCGCCGCGAAGCACCGCTCCGACAACGCTTACGACCATCTGGATCTGTCCGACAAGCGGGACTATTCCGAGGAGGGCGACGGCAGGCCCATGGACGACGGCAAGGCCCCCCGGGTGGTGACACCCGAGCGGGCGGCGGAGTACGTTTCCGATGATGACGATGCCCCGGAACCGGACGTTTCCGTGGAGGACGTGATCCGGGCCCGTGAGGAAAAGCCGGAGACGGACGAGGAGCCCCTGGAGGCTGACGGTTTCCGGGTGTCCCGCCGCGAGGAGACGGCGCAGGACGCGCCCGCGGAGGACACGGTGCGCCACCGCCGGTCCGGCAACAGGAACGTCTGATCTTTAAACCATGATCCCGGACGGGTGAGTTCATCTCACCCGTCCTTTTTTTGCCCCGGGAAAGAAACACGTTGCCGGACAGAGGGGATTATGATATCTTAAATAAGAGATAAAGGATCAAAACGGAGGCGGTCAACATGGCGACGGAACTGCAGATCATGATCCATGCGAAGACCTATCTGGACAAACTTGCCAACGGCATCGATCCCCTGACGGACCAGCCGCTCCCGGAAACGGACATCGTCAACCAGGTGCGCATCTCGCGCTGCCTGTTTTTTATCTCCGATGTGCTGCGCCGGGTGATCGAAAGGGGCGGGCTTCAGAGACCTCCGAGAGCCGCGCTGCGGCCCTTTGAACTGACTGAAGAACAGGCCCGGGGGCTCCGGCCCCTGGAGTTTCCCATCGCCGTCAGCGCCGTCACCGAGCGGATCAATTCCCTTGTGGATCCGGAGAATATGAAAAAGCTGAGCTACAGGAGCGTTGTTTCCTTCCTGACGGAAGAGGGCCTCCTCACTCAGGAGACCGATCCGCAGGGCAGGATAAAGCGGCGGCCGACGCCGCGGGGCGCGGAGCTGGGGATCAGGACCGAGAACAGAACGGGCAGCAAGGGGGACTATGTCGCCGTGCTGTATGACAGGAACGCGCAGCAGTACATCCTGGATCATCTGGACCGGATCACTCAGATCGACCGGGCCGCGGGAAAGGGCCGCCCGTCCCCGGACCCGGGGCAGGCTCCGCAGGCCGGGCAGATTCGGGGATGAGGTCGAAAGGCGGTATGGCGGGATGATATGGTACAGGGACGATGAGATCACCATCCGGGATCTGGACATTGCCGACGCGCGGGTCTTCACCGAGGAGGAGCTCCGGCAGGGCTGGCATGTGTCCGAGGAGAAATACCTGGAGCATCTGAGGCACCGGGATCAGGGGCGGTGCGTCCCCCTGGCCGCGGAATACTTCGGCGAGGCCGCCGGCTATATCAATGTGTACCGGGAAGCGGTCGAGGGCCCCTTCGCGGGCACCGGGTGGCCGGAGATCGTGGACTTCGGCGTGCTGATGAAGTACCGCCGCAGGGGCGTCGGCACCGCGCTCATCAGCGCGGCGGAGCGGATCGCTTCGGGATACGCGGATACGGTGTGCCTGGCCGTCGGCCTGCACAACGGCTATGGGGCGGCCCAAAGGATGTATGTCAAACGGGGCTATATCCCCGACGGCTCCGGGGCATGGTACCGGGGAAAAAACTGCACCCCGTATGACACCGTCTATACCAATGACGACGATCTGGTGCTGTACCTGTCCAAAAAGCTCCCCGGGCATGAGATAACAGGGGGCGGGGATCCCTTATGAGCGGTCGGGTCGTCATGGACCGGGACTTCATCTACGAGGTGCTCTCCGCGGTGGCGGAGATCCCCGAAGGGCGCGTGGCCACCTATGGGCAGATCGCGCGCCTCATCGGCCGGGAACGTTCCGCGCGCCTGGTGGGCAGGGTATTGAGCATGGCGGAGCTCTACGGGGATTTTCCCTGCCACCGGGTGGTGGATCACTCGGGCCGGACGGCGCCCGGATTTTCGGAGCAGCGGGCGCTGCTGGAGGCGGAGGGGGTCGCCTTCAGGCCGGACGGCCATGTGGATATGCGTTCATGCCGGTGGGACTGCTGAAAGGAGAGGGGCCGGGTATGAAGATCCATCTGATGCGAAAAGGGCATCCCCTGTGGGAAAAACTGGCCGCCTACGCGGAAGAATGCTCCTGGAGAGCGGGCCCGGTCCTCGCAAAACAGATGCGTGAGAACACTTTTCGGGACTGGGAGCGGGTGATCGCGGCGGAGGAGGACGGGCGTTTTATCGGGTACTGCACCTTCACCGAAAGGGACGAGATGCCGGAAGGCTGCGGCTATGCCCCCTTCATCGGTTTCGTGTTCGTGGACGAAAAGCACCGCGGGAAACGCCTTTCGGAGACCATGATCCGGCGCGCGCTTGACTACGCCGGGACCCTTAAGTTCCCCCGGGTCTACATCATGAGCGGGGAAAAGGGCCTGTATGAGAAATACGGGTTCAAAAAGATCGGCGTTTTCGAAACGATCTACGGGACGAAAGACCAGCTGTTTTATATCGATGTCGGGGAGATACGTGAGGGAGATCGGGACGGGGAAAGCGGGGCCGTCGGCCGCGCCTGGTACACGGCGGATCCCCATTTCGGCTCGGATTCCCATGTGATCATGGAGCGGGAGATGCGGCCCTTTAAGGATATCGCCGAATACACCCGGGAGCAGGTGAAGATCTGGAACGCCCAGGCCCGGCCGGAGGACACCATCTGGGTCCTGGGGGACTTCTGCAATTACAATCATCTGGAAAAGGACTACTTATCGGGGCTGGCGGTGTCGGGGCAGATCCGCGCGCGCGTCAAGCTGATCACTGGCAATTCGGAGGAGCGGGTCATCGCGGCGTGTTTCGGCGGGGACTTTGAACGGTTCCGCGCATACTGCCTGAACACGGACGGGTTCCGTTTCGACGACGTGATGCGCGGCGCCTACACCCGTATCTGCGGGGAAAGGTTTTACCTGACCCACAAGCCCACGGATCACGATCCCGGCTGCCTCAACCTGTTCGGGCACACCCACCGGTCCACCGGGCTGTGGAAGCCCTTCGGGTTCAATGTGGGGGTGGACCTCAACCATTTCAGGCTGTTCGGGGAGGACGATATCCGGAACCTAATGGAACAGAAGCGCTCCTACTGGGATCACGACCCGGACAACAACTGCTGATGAAAGCGATAAGGCGGCTATGAAGATCTTTTTCGCGCCCATGGAGGGGATCACGGACGGCGTCCTGCGGCGCGTCCATCACGACATATTCGGCGGCGTCGACGTATACGGCATGCCGTTCCACAAGCTGACGCAGACCATGACCCTCACCACCCGGGAAGCGCGGGACATTTCCCCGGAGGAGAACCGGGGCCTGGACGTGCTGCCCCAGGCCCTGACCAGGAACCCGGAGCATCTCCTTCACTGGCTGGACTGTGTGAGCGCCCTGGGATACTCCCGCGCGGACCTCAACCTGGGCTGCCCTTCGCCCACGGTGACCAAGGGCGGGAAGGGCAGCGGCATGCTGCGGGATCCCGGGTATCTCATGAGCTTCCTGGACTATGTTTTTTCCCGTCCCCTGCCCATCTCGCTGTCCGTCAAGACCCGGATCGGCTGCGAGCGGCCGGAGGAATGGCAAAGGATCCTCGATATCCTGGCGGAGTATCCCTTCGGCCATGTCACCGTCCACTGCCGCACCGCGGCGGAACAGTATACCGGCGCGATCCATCCGGAAGCCTTCGGGGCGGCGGTCCTGAAAGGGCTGCCCCATCCCGTTTACAACGGGGATCTGAGGACCCCCGGGGACGTGGAGGCGGTCCTCACGCGCTTCCCCCGAACGGAAGCCGTCATGATCGGCCGCGGCCTTCTCATGGACCCGGCCCTGGCCCGGCGGCTGAAGGGTGGGCCGGAGGCGGGACGGGAGGAGCTTTACGCCTGGTACCGTTCCCTCTATGAGGGATGGGCCTCCCGGTTTGACCGTACCATCGCTTTGGGGCGGCTCAAGAAGCTGATGGAATGGCCGGGCGAGGGGGATATCCGCCTCCGGCGGCTCCTGCGGCGGGCCTCCGGCGCGGAGGACTGCATCCGCGCGGCTCTGGGGGAATGAGACCATGACATATGACAACGTGTGCCGGGCGGTCTTTTTAAGGCGGCTGGACCGCTTTTCCGCGCTGGTCGGCATGGACGGGAAACAGGAGACCGTCCATGTGAAAAATACCGGGCGCCTGAAAGAGCTCTTCGTCCCCGGGGCCGAGGTGTGGCTCAGCGGGGCAGCCTCCCCGGGGCGCAAAACGGCGTATGACCTGGTGACCGTCCGCAAAGCGGACGGCGCGCTTTACAATGTGGACAGCCAGGCGCCCAACCGCGCGGCGCTGGAGTGGCTCCGGGAGGGGGATTGGGACGAGATACGGCCCGAGTTTTCCTGCGGGGGTTCCCGGATCGACTTTTTCATGCGCCGCGGCGGGGAAAAATATCTGATGGAAGTGAAGGGCTGCACCCTTGTGCGGGACGGGATCGGTATTTTCCCCGACGCGCCGACGCTCAGGGGCACGAAGCACCTGCGGGAGCTTTCCCGCGCGGCGGGGGAGGGCTTCCATGCCTGCGCCGCTTTCGTGATCCAGACGGACGGGGTGGATACGGTCCGGCCCAACCGGGAGACGGACCCGGCCTTCGCGGACGCGCTGGAGGAGGCGGGCAAAAGGGGCGTCAGGATCCTCTGCCTGCCCTGCCATGTGGAGAAGGATCTCATGCGCGTTTCTCTGCCCTTCCGGCAGTTACTGTTTGGGTGATGTCATCTTGTAAGATATTGCGAGGTATGGTATAATTATACGTGCTGTTCTTAAACAGTCCGTGGATAATCATGACCGGGAGGGCATATTCGTGAAGCAGACGAGGCAGTCCGCGATCCTCAACATCATCCAGAACCGCAGCATCGAGACCCAGGAAGAGCTGGCGGAGGCCCTTCGCGCCGAAGGGTATTCCATCACGCAGGCCACCGTGTCCCGGGACATCAAGCAGCTGCACCTGGTCAAGGCGCTCAACGCTTCCGGCACCTATCAGTACGCTCTCCCGGGGGAGAGGGACGCCGCCCTTTCCGACCGGTTCGTCCGGCTGTTCCTGGCGTCGGTGGTCAGTGTGGACTACGCCGGCAACATCATCGTGGTCAAGACCGTGTCCGGCTCCGCCAGCGCGGCGGGCGAGGCCATCGACAGTATGCGTCTTCAGGAGGTCCTGGGCACCATGGCGGGGGACAATACGGTGCTGGTGATCGTGCACGATCCCGCCGAGGCCGCTTCCGTCACGGAACATCTGCGGAGCCTGCTGCGTTAAGGAGGACCATGCTCAACCGTCTGGCAGTTAAAAATATCGCCCTGATCGATCAGTGCGCGCTTGATTTTGATGCCGGCCTCAACGTTTTCAGCGGTGAAACGGGGGCCGGCAAAAGCCTGATTGTGGATGCCGTGAGCCTGCTCATGGGCGGCAAGGCGGACAGGAGCCTCATCCGTGCGGGTGCCGACAAGGCCTACGTGGAGGGGCTGTTTTCCCTGACGGACTGCCCGCAGGCCCGGGAAAAACTGAAGCTCAACGAGCTGGACGCGGGGGACGAGGTGCTCCTCAGCCGGGAGATCACATCCTCCGGCCGCAATACCTGCCGGGTGGACGGCGTGCCGCTGAGCCTGACTGCCTACCAGGGGCTCACAGAGACACTGCTGGACCTCCACGGCCAGCACGCGCATCAGAGCCTCCTGAACGACAGGACCCACCTCAATTACCTGGACGGCTACGGGGACGAAAAGCATCAGCTCACGCTCCGCCAGGTCCAGGAGGCCTACGAAAAGTGGCACGCCTGCGAGAAAACCCTGAACGACCTCAGGCAGAAGGAAGCCGAGAAGGAGGAGCGCCAGATGCTCCTGGGCATGCGCCTGAAGGAGCTGGAGGCCCTGGACCCGAAGCCCGGGGAGGAAAGCCAGCTCCAACAGGAGCGGGACCGCTTCCGGGGCAGTGAGAAGCTGACGAGCCATACCGCTGCGGCGGACGACGATCTCTCCGAGGGCCTCGCCCGTCTCAAGTCCGCCATGGGGGCCCTGGAAAAGGCCGCCCAGGTGGACCCGGATCTGGAGGGCCTCTCCGGCCGCCTGAGTGACCTGTACTACGAGGCGGAGGACGTGAGCCTGGAGGTGTCCCGGTTCCGGGAGGGGCTCCAGTTCGACCCGGAACGGGAGGAAGAGGTGCTCCGCCGCCTGGACATGATCCGCAGGCTGTGCCGCAAGTACCGCGTGGACGCGGACGACCTGCCCGGTCTCCTTGAGGATACCCGGGAGGAGCTGCGGGGCCTGGACGCCCTGAGCGGCGATCTTGTGGACGCGGAGGCGGCGGAGAAAAAAGCCCGCGCGCGGTATGACGCCCGGGCCGGGGAGCTCTCCCGCAGCCGGGAGGATCTGGCGAAGCGCTTTGCCGCCGCCGTGGAAAAGCAGCTCAAGGACCTGAACATGGCCTCCTGCCGCTTCACCGCGGCCCTCATCCGGGGCAGGCCCCAGCGCACGGGGGACGAGACGGCCGTGTTCATGATCGCCGCGAACGCCGGGGAGGAGATGCACTCCCTGAGCCGGACAGCCAGCGGCGGCGAGCTCAGCCGCATCATGCTGGCCATCAAGGCGGCCGCCGCCATGAAGACCGGCGTGAACAGCATGGTGTTCGACGAGATCGACACGGGCATCTCCGGCCGCGCCGCTCAGGCGGCCGCCGAAAAGATGGCCCTCATCGCCCGCAGCCGCCAGGTGCTGTGCGTCACCCACCTGCAGCAGATCGCGGCGATGGCCGATCATCAGTACTACGTGGAGAAATACGAGCGGGACGGCCGCAGCTATTCCAGGGCGCGGCTGCTCACGCCCGAAGAGCGGGCCGGGGAGATCGCCCGGATGCTGGGCGGTGAAGAGTCGAGCGCGCTCAAGCACGCCGGCGAGATGCTGTCCGCCGCTGATAAATACAAGAAAAGTTTATAATCGGAGGTTCCATGAAGCTTTACCACAACTCCCGTTCGACCGCGTGCCGCAGGCCCGTCGGTCCGCTTCGTTCCGGCATGGACGTGACACTGAGGCTGCTGGGCTCCGCCGAGGCTCAGTCCGCCGACCTGAGGGTCTGGCGGGAGGGCCAGCTCTGCGTGATCCCCATGACGCGGGTGGACGAGGATATCTTTGAGGCGGTCCTGTCCGCGGAGAATCCGGGCCTGATCTGGTATGATTTCTGTGTGACGGGCCGGGACGGGGAGACCGTCTATTACGGCAACGCCGACGACGGCATGGGCGGCGAGGGCGTCCAGAAGTACGCTCCCCGCGCCTTCCAGATCACCGTTTACGACGGCATCTGGTCCACGCCGGACTATATGCGCCACGGTGTGATGTATCAGATCTTCCCGGACCGGTTCTTCAGATCCGCCGTGCCCGAGAAGACCCGGGAAGAGATCATGGTGCACGCCGACTGGTACGACAAGCCCGTGCTGATGCCCGAGAACGGCTGCGCCAACGTGGCGCGGGACTTCTTCGGCGGCGACCTGAAGGGCATCGCTCAAAAACTGCCCTACCTGAAGGATCTGGGGGTCACGGTGATCTACCTCAACCCCATCTTCAAGGCCCGCTCCAACCACCGGTACGATACCGGGGATTACACGAAGATCGACCCGATGCTGGGCACGGTGGAGGATTTCAACGCCCTGTGCGAAAAAGCGCGGGAAATGGGCATGCGGGTGATGCTGGACGGCGTGTTCAGCCACACGGGGGACGACTCCCGGTATTTCAACCGTTACGGGCACTATCCGGACAAGGGGGCCTGCCAGGGCAAGGACTCGCCCTACTACAAGTGGTTCACCTTCACCCATTACCCGGACCGGTACATGAGCTGGTGGGGCATCGATACCCTGCCCACCGTGAACAAGCACAACCGGGAATACGAGGCCTTCATCTGCGGGCAGGACGGCGTGGCCAGGCACTGGCTGCGGGAGGGCGCGTCGGCCTGGCGGCTGGACGTGGCGGACGAGCTGCCCATGCCCTTCCTGCGCCGGCTCAAGAAGGCCGTCATCAAGGAAAAGCCGGACAGCCTGCTCCTGGGCGAGGTGTGGGAGGACGCGAGCCACAAGGAAGCCTACGGCGAGACCCGCTGCTACTGCACCGGGGACACCCTGGACAGCGTGATGAACTACCCCCTGAGGGACGCGCTGATCGCCTTCCTCACCGGGCAGGGCACCTCGGCGGACCTGGCCAGGCTGATCTACAGCCAGCGGGAGAATTACCCCGCGCCCTTCTACTACAGCGTGATGAACCTCCTGGGCAGCCACGACCGGCCCCGGGCCATCAACATGCTGGCCGGGAAGAGCTTTGAGGACATGCCCTACCAGACCCGCGACCGCGCCGCTCTGACCGACGGGGAACTGGCCCTGGGCAAGGAGCGCTACCTGAAGGCGCTCCGGGCCGTGTGCGCTCTGCCCGGCATCCCCTGCGTGTACTACGGGGACGAGGCGGGCGTGTGGGGCGCGTCGGATCCCTGGTGCCGCGCGACCTATCCCTGGGGGAGGGAGGACAAGGCCTTCCTTGAAAAGGTGAGGGAGGTGCTGCGCTTCCGCCGGGATAACCCCGTGCTGCACACCGGCTTCGTGCATCTTCTGTGCCCGGACGCGGATACCCTGAAGATCATCCGCGCCTTCGAGAACGGGAAGGACGTTTTCGGGGATCCGCAGGAGGACACGAACCTCACCGTGACCATCCGGCGCTGAGCTCCTGATATAACAAAACACCGCGTGCTTTTGATACGGCGCGCGGTGTTTTTGTATGTCGGGATCTTTTTACAGCGGCAGTTCCTCCAAACTGTATATGGGCATTATCACGGCCTCATCCGTCCCCTTCCCCAGGAAGGTGCCCTCCAGCAGCCGGCGCAGGGCGTCATCGTCGGTGTACATGGTGATGCCCACGGTGTCATCCCCGTCGGCGTTCACTTCGGTGCGGGCCGCCGCGGCCCTGATCAGAGCCCCGTTCTCCACGGTGTACGCGTCGATCGTCATGGCCGGGCCGCCCATGGCGGCGTACAGGCAGGGCCGGCCCTCATAACTGAACATGATCTGGAAGAAATTGTCCCCGCCCATGACGCCCAGGTGCCTGACCTGCCCGCCGGTAAAGGTGAACACGTCCGCCTGTTCCAGGCCGTAGATGCTGGTGACGATCAATTCCGGGGTGCCGTCAAGGTCGATGTCCCCGAGGCTGAAGTTTTCCCAGACGCCGTACTCGTCCCGGTCCGCGAACGTGTCATTGAACAGCGGATCGACCGGTTGTATATAGTCCCTGTATTCCCCGGACGCGGTGAAGGCCCTGTACGCCGTCCGCCAGTCTTCATTCGCGGCCGCGCCGCCGAAGACCGCGTCCACGAAGGCCTGCCATCCGCCGCAGGCCATGATATCGCTCAGGGTGAACATTTTGATCTCCTCGGCCCCGGCGCCGCTCCGGGTCATATCGAACAGGGCCTGGTCGGCGGTGTGCTTTTTGATGATGGGCTCGTCCAGCCAGGTGTAGGGGTCGTCGTCGGTCACGTACTGTTCCGTGTACACCGGGCTGTAGATCACTTCCCTGTCATTGACGGTGTAGTAGTACAGGTCGTAATAGCCCATGTTGCCGTCAAAGCACGTCAGCCCGGGATAGTTCGAGCCCGGCCAGCACATCAGGATGCTGTCCCTGAACCCGGCGTTCCCGAGGTACACGATCCGGCCGTTCCTTATGCCGTACACGTAGTTGGTCCT
>CACZOZ010000150.1:0-2256 GCA_902782865.1 uncultured Eubacteriales bacterium | reverse complement strand
CCTTTTCGGGCGCCGCGTTCTCCTCCGCGCCGGGGAAATAGACCAGGTTGTCCGCTTCCTTCCGGACGGGCGCGCTCTGTTCCGCCGTTTCGGCGGTCCTGGGCGGCATATAGCCCTGACGGAAGGGATCCTGGCTGTCGTTATAGACCGGAGCGCTCACCTGAGGCGTCTGGGGCACCGGAGCCACATCCCGCGTGCGCCGCGAAGACTCTCTGGGCATATCGTAATCGTCCGGAAATTCTTCCTGAGGATAGAAGAAATTGCCGATCTGATCCTTCACCCGGTCCTTCATCCTCAAAAACGCGCTGCTCAGACCCATTTTATGTCCTCCTCTGCTGCCACAGGGCGCTCCCCACTCTCACCATGGTCGCGCCTGCCCTGGCAGCCAAATCATAGTCCTGGCTCATGCCCATGGACAGTTCTGTCATTTCAGTGCCGGGGATCGCCTCTTCCCGGTAACGGTCAAGGAGCGTCCTCAAATGGGTGAACCGCTCCAGGATATAATCCCTCGGGGCCCCCAGCGGCATCATGGCCATGAATCCCCTGATCCTCAAGCCGTCATACGCGGCAGCCTCCCGCAGGAACGGGGACAGATCCTCCTCCGCCACACCGCCCTTGCTCGTCTCCCCGGTGACATTCACTTCCACCAGCACATCCATCCTCTTCAGGTTCTTCACGGCCTGCCGGTGGATCTCCTGCGCCAGGGAGATCTGATCCAGGGAGTGGATCAGGGACACATCTTTTATTATATATTTAACTTTGTTGCTTTGCAACCGCCCGATAAAATGAATATCGAACTTTCCGCCGATGACGGGGAGCTTGTCCCTGAGCGCCTGGACCCGGTTCTCCCCGATCGCGGTGATCCCGTCCCCGGGCAGGGAGAGCATCTCCTCGGCCGAAAGGTACTTGGTCGCCGCCACCAGAAGGGGCTCCCGTCCCCACGCGGCGCTCTCGCGGCGCAGGATATCCTTCACATAAGCGACATTCTCAGCGAAGCTCAAAGCGCGCCTCCTTTCAGTTGAACACGAGGACCGGCACGCCCTCATAGAGCACGGCGGGGTTCGACGGCACGATATGGGCCTCATCCCCGTCCACACTGAGCACTTCCACCTGGGTCCAGTACTCACCGCCCTCGGTGGCCATCACCACGCCGATGCGGCCCTGGCGGCTGTACAGCGCCTTGGCCGGGACCGTCAGGCTGTCCACGCTGTCGCCCACCAGGATGGAGCAGGTCCGCATGTACAGGACGCTGTTCAGGTTCATATCCCCGGTGATCACGAAGCGCACCAGCAGTTCCCCGCCGGAGCGGGACACGGATTCCACCGTCACGTTCACGGTGGTGTTCTCGAATCCCTCGATGAGCATCTTGTAGCTGTTGCCTTCCACGGGCTGCCAGTCCTGGTTTTCCGCCAGCATCAGCATCACCCAGGAATCCTGCCTGACCAGGCGGTAGATGGGCACGGTGTTCCGCCCCACGCTGGTATCCACCGGCTTTTCTCCCCGCAGCATCTGGCGGACCTGCGGCGGCGTGTAGGACGTGTAGTTGTTCAGGTTGAGCACGTTCTCGTAACCGTCGGTATAAAAACTGACGATGCCGTTGGAAGGCGCCGCGTACTGCCTGGTCCAGGCCGACACGCTCTGCATCTGCCTGTTCTCATCATCATACAGGCTGGCCAGTTTCTGGTCGTCCGGATACTTCTGGCGCATATACTGCTGCCGGTTCCTCAGGGCGGAGCTGATGACGTTCTCCTGGGCGATGAGGTCGCTGTCCTTTTGCTGGATCATTTTCTGGGTATCCAGGGCCAGGGACAGGATATTGTTCTCCAGGCGCTCCATCTGAGCGTCCCTGGACGTGCCGGCGGACAGAAGGGACTTGTGATAAGCCTTGATCTGGCGGCGGTAATTGTTCAGGGAATTCAGTTCCCGGTCGCTGAACCCGGAGGAGTACACGACGCAGACCGTATCGGTCCGCTCCACCGTGTCCCCTTCCTCCACCTTGAAATCGATGCGGGACACGCCGTCCTGGGTGTAGACGGTCTCGTTCCGGACCACCAGGGCTTCGCCCCGGTATACGGAAGAGAGCGTGTCCGCCCTGGCGAAGGCGTACTGCTGCCCGCCGCCCTGAAAGACCTGGCTGAGGCCCCAGACCACCGCGGCGATCACGATCAGCGCCAGCAGAACATACAGCCACACGGGAGCGCTCTGCTCAGGGCGCGTCAGGCCCGTCGCCGGCACGGCTCTGGGCCCCGCGGGCGG
>CACZOZ010000149.1:0-6583 GCA_902782865.1 uncultured Eubacteriales bacterium | reverse complement strand
GCGGACGAGAAGGAATAGCTGCCCTGGAGAAGACCGACCCGGTACACGTAGGTGTCCAGCACCTCGATCCTGTTCTGCACCGCGGTGTTCTGGAACACCAGGATCTGGTCCACGCCCGCGTCCATGATGTATCCGCAGTTAAGGATCAGGATGGTCGCCATGGTGGGCACCAGGGCCGGCAGGATCACGTGGCGGATGGTCTGCCAGCGGTTGGCGCCGTCCACGGTGGCCGCGTCGTACAGCGTGGTGTCGATCGCCAGGATGGCGGCCAGGTAGATGATGGAGTCCCACCCGATATTGCGCCACAGGGAGGAGGCGCCGATCACGCCCACGATGGTGTCGCTGCGCAGCAGCAGGTTCTTGTATTCCCGGCCGAACAGGTCGTAGATGTTGTTCATCAGGCCGCCGTACTGCATGGCGCTGGCCCAGATGCCGTAGATCACCACCCAGCTGAGGAAGTGGGGAAGGTAGGATACCACCTGCACGGACTTGCGGAAAAACCTGTGCTGCACCTCATGCTGCATGATGGCGAACACCACCGGGAAAAACCAGTTCAGCAGCGTCCGCATCAGGTTGATCTTGACCGTGTTCCAGATGATCGTGCCGAAGGTGGGGGAGGAGAACACCTGGGTAAAGTATTTCCAGCCCACGAACACGTCATCCCCCCGGGGGCGGTAGTCGTAGAACGCCAGCTTCATGCCCCATACGGCCCTGAATTTGAACAGGATGAAGTACAGGACAGTGGGCAGGAGCATCAGGTAGATGACGCGGTATTCCCAGATCCTCCGGGGGAGGGATCTGCCGCGGTCGGGACGGATGATAGCGGTGCTCATGTCATCTCATCTCCTTCATGGGTGCGTGTGGTGTCCCTCAGGACCAGCTCGGCCTCCGCGGTGACCCGGGTGTTCGCGGGGGGCTTTCCCTCGATGATGTCCAGCAGCATTTGGGCGGCGGTCTGAGCCATCCGCGCGTGGGGCTTGGATACGGTGGATATATTGGGCTCATAGATGCGGCTCAGGTCGATATCGTCAAAGCCCGTCACCTCGACATCGCGGGGGATGAGCCTGCCCTTAAGCTTCAGGGCCTTGACCGCGCCGATGGCGATCAGGTCGCTGCCGGCCGCCACGGCGGTGAAGGTCACCTGCTCCTCCATCAGCCTTTTGACGGTGTCGAAGCCGTATGCGATGGAGAACTCTCCCTGGCGGATGAGCTCCGGCCGGGGCGGGATGCCGTGCTCCTCCAGCGCTCTTGAATAACCCTTGAGCCGCTGCATGGGACCGGCCACCGATGATGATCCGTCCAGGTAGAGGATGTCCCGGTGCCCGTGGCCGATCAGGTAGGAGACCGAACGCGTCATGCCGCCCTCGTTGTCGCCGGACACGCATCCGTCCGCGTATTTCATGTCGAAGCTGCGGCCGATCATCACCAGCGGCATCCTGTAGGCCCGGTATTCCTTCAGGAAGGTCTCGTTGCTCACGCCGCTGCAGAGGATGACCCCCTCCACGCGGTTGTCCACCATGGCCATCAGCTGCTGTTTTTCCCGTTCGGGATCCGCCCCCGAGCCGCACAGCATCATGCTGTAGCCCCGGGAGGCGATGGTATCGTCGATGCTGCGGAGCACCTGGGGGTAGAACAGATTGGCGATGTCCGGGATGATCACGCCGATGATCCCGCTGCGTGACCGGGCGATGCCCCTGGCGGCCAGGTTGGGGCGGTAGTTCATCTCATAGATGACGTGGAGCACCCTCTCCCGGGTCCCGGGGCTGACGCCGCGGGTGATCCCGTTGATCACCCGGGAAACGGTGGTGGTGGACACTCCGGCTTTTTTCGCGATGTCGGCGATGCTGCAGGACATGGAACAGCCCTTTCATGTCAAATATGGTAAGGTTAACCGGTTTCTTTTTACAGATTATAGCAAGCCGGTGTTCGCGTGTCAATACGCTGCAGGAGAAATACAATTTAGATACGGCGGTTTGTACGGAAAATGTATTTACCGTCCGCCCCGGTTGACAGGGAAGCAAACTGTGCTACAATAAGGCATGATTTTTCGGGAAGGAGGGCAGAAACCGTGACGGAACGCCTTTTGAACGCTCCCGTTTGCCATGCCGCTCCCTCCCGCGGGCAGAACGCTTCTTTTGACGCCGCGTTTTCTTTTGATGCGCGGTTTTTCTTTTTCGGCTTTAGCTTTATCATCTCCACCGTCCGCGGGGAACGCTGAAGAACGTATCAGGTTCATCAAAGCGGTCCTCCCGGACGGGGGGCCGCTTTTTTGATACATTTTGAAATGGGACGAAAGGACAGGCACGCGATATGAAAAAGCATCTGATCTATGATCCGGAGCGTGAATGCATGAGCCGGGACGAGCTGACCGCGTGGCAGAGCGCCAGGCTTCGGGAGACCGTCAGGCGCGAGTACGACAATGTGCCCATGTACCGGGCCCGCATGAGGGAGAAGGGCCTCACGCCGGAGGACATCCGCGGCGTGGAGGACCTCAAATACCTGCCCTTCATGGAGAAGACGGACCTGAGGGACTATTATCCTTTCGATCTGCTGGCGAGCCCGAAGTCCGAGATCGTGCGCATCCAGGGCTCCTCGGGCACCACGGGCAAGCCCATCGTGGCCGGCTATACCCGCAATGACGTGGATGTGTGGAGCGATATGATGGCCAGGACCCTGACAGCCGCCGGCTGTACGAAGGATGACGTGGTGCAGATCGCCTACGGCCTGGGGCTCTTCACCGGCGGTTTCGGCGCCTATCAGGGGGCGGACAGGATCGGCGCCATGGTGGTGCCCATGTCCTCCGGCAACACCCAGCGCCAGATCATGATGATGCGGGACCTGGGCGTGACGCTGCTGTGCTGCACCCCCTCCTACGCCACGTACCTGGGCGAGACCATAAGGGAAATGGGCCTGGAGCCCGGAAGGGACATCAGGCTCAAGGCCGGATGCTTCGGCGCCGAGCCCTGGACGGAAGCCATGCGGGGGCACCTGGAGGAGCTCCTGGGCATCGACGCCTGCGACATCTACGGCCTCACGGAGATCGCCGGCCCCGGCGTGGCCTTCGAGTGCCTGGAGAAGGACGGCATGCACGTCAATGAGGACCACGTGATCGTGGAGATCATCGATCCCGCCACCGGGGAGCCGCTGCCCTACGGGGAGAAAGGTGAGCTGGTGTTCACCACCATCACCAAAACAGGCATGCCGATGCTGCGCTACCGCACCCACGATATCTGCAGCCTGAACGCGCGCAAGTGCGCCTGCGGCCGCACCACGGCCCGCATGAGCCGCATCACCGGCCGCACGGACGACATGCTGATCATCCGCGGCGTGAACGTGTTCCCGAGCCAGATCGAGACCGTGCTGGTGGGCACCCAGGGCGTGGCGCCCCACTACATGCTGGTGGTGGACCGCGTGAACAACTCCGACACCCTGGAGGTCCAGGTGGAGATGACGGACAGCATGTTCTCCGATACGGTCAGCCATATCGAGAACGTGCGGCGCTACATCAGCGACCAGATCAAGTCCGTGGTGGGCATCTCCGCGAAGGTCACCCTGGCGGCGCCCAAATCCATGCCCCGCAGCGAGGGCAAGGCCAAGCGGATCATCGACAACCGCAAACTGTGAGATCTGTGATATAATACGTTCAAAGGAGGCAACAGGATATGTTTATCAAGCAGCTCTCTGTTTTCCTGGAGAACAATCCGGGCACGCTCAGGGCCATGACGGAACTGCTGGGCAAAGGCGGCATCGATCTGCTGGCCCTCTCCCTGGCCGATACCCAGAGCTTCGGCATCGTGCGCCTGATCATCCACAGCGCCCAGATGGAGCCGGCCATGAAGCTCCTGAAGGAGAACGGTTATATCGCCCGGGTGAACCACGTGATCTGCGCTTCCGTGCCGGACCGCCCCCTGGGGCTGTCGGCTCTGCTGGGCGTGATCGACAGCGCGGGGCTCTCCGTGGAGTACATGTATTCCTTCTTCCGGTCCAACGAGAAGGGCCGCGCCCTGATGATCCTGCGCCTGAACGACGGCGCCCGGGCGGCCGAGGTGTTCGCGGCGAACGATGTGCTGATGCTCAGCCAGGATGAAGTGGACCGGCTCTGACCGGCGCGCTTCGCCGCGGCTTTCAGGGGCCTGCCGGAGCCTGTTCCGGCGGGCCCTTTACTTTTCGCGGCATAAGTCTTAAGATACATCCGGAAGGGATGAAAGCGGTCTCGATCTTACAGGCCGGGGAGGAATGGGATATGGACGCGCGGGTCACGAAAATCAGGGAAGAACTGGGTATGATGGGGGATGACGCGTACCGGGCTTTCATGGCTCCCCTCATCCCCACGGTGGATCCGGAGGCCCTGATCGGGATCAGGACGCCGGAACTGCGCGCCTTCGCGCGTGAGATCACGCGGCGCGGGGATGCCCGGGCCTTTCTTGATGATCTGCCGCACTGGTATTTCGAGGAGGATCAGCTGCACGCCTTCATCGTTTCCGGTATACGGGACTATGAGACCTGCGCGGAAGAGGTGGACCGCTTCCTGCCGCATGTGAACAACTGGGCCACCTGTGACCAGATGTCCCCGACGGTGTTCAAAAAGCACCGTCCGGAGCTTCTGGAGCGGATCGGGATATGGCTCGGCTCCGGGGAGACCTACACCGTGCGTTTTGCCCTGGGGATGCTGATGCAGCACTTCCTGGACGGGGATTTCGATCCTGAATACCTTGATATGGCGGCGGGCGTACGGTCGGAGGAGTACTACGTGAGGATGATGACGGCGTGGTATTTCGCCACCGCTCTTTCCAAACAGTACGACGCCGCACTGCCCTTTATGGCGCCGGGGCGGCTGGAGGAATGGACGCGCCGGAAGGCCATCCGGAAGGCGCTGGAGAGCCGCAGGATCCCGGAAGACCGGAAGGAACACCTCAAAAGCCTGAGGTAAAGCATATCGGAGGACGCTCATGCCAAGGAATATCGGGATATTCGCCCACGTGGACGCCGGGAAGACCACCCTGACGGAGCAGCTGCTCCTGCTCACGGGGCAGATCCGGCAGGCCGGGAGCGTGGACCGGGGGACGGCTCACACCGACGATCTGCCCGTGGAGCGGCGCAGGGGCATATCCGTGAAGGCGGCGTGCGTCACGATCCCGTGGAAGGGCGCGGACATCAATATCATCGACACGCCGGGCCACGCGGATTTCTCCTCGGAGATCGAGCGCTCCTTCTGGGCCATCGACGCCGCGGTGCTCGTCGTCGACGCGGATCAGGGGATCCATCCCCAGACCGAAGGGCTTTTCCGCGCCCTGACGGAACAGAAACTGCCCTTCCTCATCTTCCTCAACAAAACGGACAGGCCCGAGGCGGACGCGGACAGGGTGCTCAAAAAGATCCGGGCCCGCCTGAGCCCGGACGTGATCCCGCTGTGGGATCGGGGCGCGGTCCTGGAGGCCGTCTGCGACAGGGACGAGGGGCTGCTTGAAAAGTATCTGAACGGGGAGGAACTGCCGGATGAGACCGTCCTGGACGCGGCCGCCCGGCTGACCATGGACTTTAGGATCCATCCCGCGCTGAAGGGCTCGGCGCTGAAGGGCGACGGGGTCGCGGACCTTCTGGACGCGATGAAACGTTTCCTTCCCGGCCCGGATGAAACGGGGGAGGAGCTGTGCGGCATCCCCTTTGCCTCGGCCTTTGACCGGGTGATGGGCAGGGGGCACTGGATCCGGCTGTATTCCGGCTCCCTCAGGGTGAGAGAAGCCCTGCGTCTCAGGGCGGGCACGGACCGTGTCACCGGTGAGGCGGTCCCGGTGGAGCGCAAGATCAGCCGGATCCGAAGTGTGTCCGGCGGTGATATCGATGAACTGCGCGCCGGCATGGTGGGGGTGGTCTACGGCCTGACGGAACTCAGGATCGGCGAGCCCCTGGGCGCGGCGGAGAGCCTGCCCCGAAAAGTGCGGCCAGGGTCCTTCAAAACGCCGCTGATCACCGTGGAGGTGATCCCCGAGGATCCGGAGGACATGCACCGGGTGCGCCAGGCCTGTGAGGAACTGTCGGCCTCCGATCCTCTTTTGAGCGCGCGGTATTCAAAACTGACCGGCAAAATGGATCTTCACGTGATGGGCAAGGTGCAGTTGGAGGTGCTGGAGGAGACACTGCGTACCGTGTACGGCCTCAAGGTATCCTTCGGCGATCCGGCGGTCATCTACCGGGAAACGATCCGGGAAAGCGCCGTCGGCTTCGTGGCCTATACCATGCCCAAGCCCTGCTGGGCGGTGCTGGAATTCTCGATCGAGCCGGCTCCCCGGGGCAGCGGCGTGACCTATTCCTCCGTGGTGCCGGGAAGAGACATCATGCCCCGGTATCAGCATCAGGTGGAGCAGGCGATCCCCCGGGCCCTGAGCCAGGGCCGTTTGGGCTGGCCGGTCACGGACGTGAGGATCACCCTGACGGGGGGCAGCCACCACCTGATCCACACGCATCCCCTGGACTTCATCGTCGCCACGCCCATGGGCATCCAGGACGGTCTCCGCCGCGGCGGCAGCGTGCTGCTGGAGCCCATCCTCAGGATCCGGTTCATCCTGCCCAATGACTGCGTGGG
>CACZOZ010000148.1:0-4121 GCA_902782865.1 uncultured Eubacteriales bacterium | reverse complement strand
GCAGCTGCTCCGCCGCCCGGGTCATGTTCTCCTCCCTGGCGACGGCGAGAAAATAGCGCAGGTTCCTGATCTCCATGGTACCCTCCGTGAAATGCCGATTTGGAATATCGCGATATTCATTATAACCATTAGCGCGATCGACCGCAAGATGTTATGATGGTTTTGCCCGGGGACCGAAAAGGAACCGGACACCTGACCGCCGGCTGAACGGGAGGACAAAAGATCATGATGAAAACGGAAGAATTGATACTGACCCGGGCGTGGGACAAGACCTTTCCCCGGAGCGATAAGGTGGATCACAGCAAGGTGACCTTCGCTAACCATTTCGGCATCACCCTGGCGGCGGATCTGTACACGCCGAAAAACGCGGAAGGCAGGCTCCCCGCCATCGCGGTGTGCGGCCCCTTCGGCGCCTGCAAGGAGCAGGCCTCCGGGCTCTATGCCCAGGAGATGGCGGAGCGGGGCTTCCTCACCATCGCTTTCGATCCGTCTTTCACCGGCGAGTCCGGCGGCTTCCCCCGGGCGATGCACTCCCCGGATATCGATGTGGAGGACTTCCAGGCGGCGGTGGACTTCCTGTCGGTGCAGGACAACGTGGATCCGGAGCGCGTCGGCATCATCGGCATCTGCGGCTGGGGCGGCATGGCCCTGCAGACGGCCTGTATCGACACCCGCGTGAAAGCCTCGGTCATCTCCACGATGTATGACATGTCCCGCGTGGCCGGGAACGGGTATTTCGATTCGACCGACAGCAAAGAAGCCCGTCAGGCGGCCCGCAGAGCGGTCAACGCGCAGCGTACCGAGGACTTCCGGTCCGGGAGTTATTTGAGGGCCGGCGGCGTTGCAGATCCCCTGCCGGAGGACGCGCCCTTCTTCGTGAAGGACTACTATGACTATTACAAGACGAAGCGCGGATACCATCCCCGCTCCCTGAACTCCAATGACGGCTGGGCCGCGACCGCGGGGACCTCCCTGATGAACACCCGCCTGTTCACCTACGCCGGGGAGATCGAAAGCGCCGTACTGATGATCCACGGCGAAAAGGCCCACTCCTGCTATATGAGCCGGGACGCGTTCAGGCTGCTGAAGGGGGACAACAAGGAGCTGGTCATCATCCCCGGCGCGGTACACACCGACCTGTACGACAGGAAGGACATCATCCCCTTTGACCGGATGGAGAGCTTTTTCGGGAGGCATCTCAAATGATGAAAACTTTGGCCGCGCTCTGCGCCGCGGTGCTGCTGTGCTGTGCCGGCTTGACGGGCCTGGCGGAAGGAACGGAGGAGGAACAGACGGGTATGAAGATGTGGATCGGGGAGACCCCCGTGGAAGTGGAGTGGGAAAACAACGAAGCCGTGGAGGCGCTGAAGGGCCTTGCCGCCGGTGGCCTCACCGTCACGATGAGCATGTACGGCGGGTTCGAGCAGGTGGGCCCCCTCGGGCAGAGCCTGCCCAATGATGATGAGCGCACCGTCACGGTCTCCGGCGACATCGTGCTCTACGCCGGCGATCAGATCGTGGTGTTCTACGGGTCCAACACCTGGGCCTACACCCGTCTGGGGCATATCATTGACAAGACCCCGGAGGAGATGCGGGATCTGCTGGGCCGCGGTGACGTGATCATCACGATCAGCGCCGAGTGAGATCGGGACGAGGGAAAAGGAGCGCGTGATATGAGCAGAGTACTTGTGATCACCGCGAGCCTCCGGGAAAAGAGCAATTCGGATATCCTGGCGGACCGAATGCTGTCCGGAGCGGCGGACGCGGGCCATCAGGCGGAAAAGATCAGCCTGAAGGGCAAAACCATCCATTTCTGCACCGGCTGCCTCAGCTGCCAGAAGACCCAAAGGTGCGCGCTGAAGGATGATGCCGCTATGATCGCCGAAAAGGTGAGGGAGGCGGACACCCTGGTGTTCGTGACGCCGATCTACTACTATGAGATGAGCGGGCAGATGAAGACGCTGCTGGACCGGCTCAATCCCCTCTATGTCGCGGACTATTCTTTCCGCCGGGTGTATATGCTCTCCGTGGCCGCCGAGGACGAGGCCTTCGTGCCGGAACGGGCCGTCAGCGGCCTGCAGGGCTGGGTGGACTGCTTTGAAAAAGCGGAGTTTTCGGGCTCGCTGTTCTGCGGCGGCCTCACCGGCGCCGGGGAAGCCGCCGGGAATGAGGCGGCTCTTGAAAGAGCGTATCAGTTCGGCAGGGCCCTTGAGTGAACCCGTTCCCATGATCGGACCTTGAAGGAGCCCCCGGGCAGCGGTCACACCGCTGTCCCGGGGGCTCCTGCTTATCGTTTTCTTTTTGTCGGCGGCGCTCCGGTGTATGCCGGAAGGGATCATTTCACCGTGACGCTCTTGACGGCCGACCAGGCGGAATACCAGGTCACGCCCTTCACGGTCTTGTAGGTCCTCACGCGGACATAGTAAGTTTTTCCTGTTTTCAGACCCTCGATGACCGCGCTGACGGTCTTTATTTTGCTCACGGTGACGGTCTTCGCGCCTTTGAGGGTCTTCTTGAGGCCGTACTGGATCTCATAGCCCGTGATGCCGCTTCCCTGCTTCCACTTGACGGTCAGGGACTTCTGCCCGGTCTTCAGGCTCGAGAGGGACACCGCCTTGGGGATGATGTTGAAGGTGACCTTCTGGCTGCCGGTGTATTTCCCCTTGCCGGTGACGGTGATCGTCGCCTTGCCGACCGCCTTGTTGTTCTTGTAGGTGACGGTGTAATCCGTGCCGGCCTTGAGGGTGACGCCGTTCAGCTTCACGGTGAGCTTGGGTTTGACGGCCTTGCCGGTGACCACCTGATCCTTGACCGCGGCGATCTTCGCCCTGGCAAGGCTGATATCCTCAAAGACCGCCTTCACTTTCACGCTTTCCCGGCCCAGGACGAACTTGTCGTCCCTGATCTTCACATCGCCCTTGAGGATCTTCCACTCCTTGAAGGCGTATCCCTTCTTGGGGGTGGCTTTCAGGGTCACTTCCGTTCCCGCCGTGCCGGAGGCCGGGACGGCCTTCGCGGTGCCCGCGGCCGTATCCGACACCGTCACCGTGACCTTGTACACCGGCAGTTTCCCGGATACCAGGACGACCTTCTGCCAGACCATGACGTCCCCGTCTCCGGTCCTGACGTACACCCTGACGAACGCGGTGCCCGGGTAGACGCCCTCGAGCCGGATCGTGCAGGTGAGGCGATCGTTCAGATCATCCACGGTGAAGCCCGTGATCTTCAGCACAGATCCGTCGGAGGAGACGGCGTACGGGTTTTCCCAGTACCCGCCCCCGGAACTCGGGTCGAAGGAGAAGGTGATGCTGCCCGTGCTCCCGGCCTTGACATCGCCGCCGGATGCCGGAGGCACATAGGTCCCCGACAGCCGGGTCTTCACATCGTTTGTCTGCGCGTACAGGTCCGCCGGGGAGCCCTTGGAGCAATAGATCACGGCCTTGGGAGCTTCCTCGAACAGGTGTTCGCCGAAGGAAACGACGCTGTCCGGGATCACGACCTTGGCAAGGGCCGGATCCTCGTAGAACGTGTAATCCTGCAGAGCCGTTACCCCCGTGGGAATGGTGAGCTGTGTCAGGCCGCAGTTCGAAAAAGCGTAACGCCCGATGCTTTTGACCGTCGAGGGGAGGGTGAGGGTCTTGAGCGCTGCGCAGCCATAGAACGCCGATCCCCCGATGGTCTTGAGCCCGTTGTTCAGCGTGACGCTCGTGAGGGAGGCGCAGCGAATGAAGGCGCCGTATTCAAGCTCCGTTATACCTGCGGGGAGCGTGATCGATCTAAGGCCGCTCTTGCTGAACGTGTTCTCCCGGATCACGGTCAGGCCGGCCGGAAGCGTGATGCCCGTCAGAGCGGTACATTCGCCGAACGCGCTCGGCCCGATCTCCTTCAAGCCGTCCGGAAGGCTGACGCTCTTGAGCTTCCCACAGCCTTCAAAGGCCCTGCCCTCCAGCCGGGTGACGGCGTCCGGGACAGTGACGGAAACGGCCTGAGTGTCACAGGACGTGACCGCGAGGCCCCTGACGGCGTCCCCGTCCAGGTCATACTTCATTCCCAGGGCGCTCCCGGCCGGGTAAAAGCTCCGGTCGATCCCGCTGATCGTGACCGCGGCCTTCGACCCGATC
>CACZOZ010000147.1:0-2159 GCA_902782865.1 uncultured Eubacteriales bacterium | reverse complement strand
TGGTGTGAGAGGGAGATTAATTTCTCCCTACTCGATTCGCCTATCGCTTTACATCCTGTTCTTCAGGATGTCCGTGGCCATCTCCAGCATCCGGAAGGCCGCGTCCCTCACGTCCATGATCATGTCATAGGGCAGGTCTTCGCTCAGCACGCCCGCCTTCACGTTTTCGGGCACGTCGCCCTCCCGGTCGTCGTACCATTCCTCGCTGCCGTAGTAATCGCTCACCTCGCTGAACTCGTCCATCACTTCGTCCAGCCTGTCCATGCTCTCACCCAGGGCCTTCACCGCCGCGGCGCACCTGTCCAGGCGCTCTTCCATCTCACTGATCCTTTTGATATCCATTTTCCGTTCCTCCCCGTCACCGTTTGAAGGCATGCGTTTTCATATGATACCGCCTGCCGGTTTTATTATATCGTCTGCCGTCGGCAAATACAAGGTGAAGTGATACTGCCCCTTGACAGGAGATCATGATCCGGTTACGATCTTGTCATCCTTTATTTGTCAGGAGGATGCCCTATGACCATCCTTGAAGCCATCGACGCCCGCCACTCGGTGCGCGCCTATCTGGACCGGCCGATCCCCCCGGAAGTCCGGCAGAAACTCGACGCCTTCACATTGGAGTGCGATCGGGCCTCCGGGCTCCATATCTTCATCCGCTATGACGATCCCAAGGGCTTCGACTCCCGCCTGGCCCATTACGGCAGCTTCCGAAATGTGGCCAACTATATCGTGCTGGCGGGCAGAAAGGTCCCGGACTTCGATTTCGCCTGCGGCTACTGGGGCGAGAAGATCGTCCTGAAGGCCCAGCAGCTGGGCCTCAACACCTGCTGGGCGGCCATGACCTTCAACAAAAAGGCGGTGCGCGCCCTGATCCCGGAGGGGGAGGAGATGTGCATGGTGATCGCCCTGGGATACGGCGCCTCCCAGGGTACGCCCCACAGGGGCAGGTCCTTCGCGGATGTCACCGAAAACGCGCCTTCGTTCGACTGGTTCCTGGCCGGGGTCGACGCCGCCCTGAAGGCGCCCACCGCGGTCAACCAGCAGAAATTCCTCTTCACCATGAGGGATGGCGAGCCCTTCGTCCGTGTAAGGGGCATCGGCCCGTATCTTCAGGTGGACCTGGGCATCGCCGCGTGCCATTTCGAAGCGGCGTCCGGCCGCCCGGTGCGGCACTGATCCGAATTGAGGACCGCGCGGCGCTCCTCATCCGTAAGATCGGATCTCCGGGCCCCCGGGGCTTTCGTTTGGTGTATCGTATCATATGTGCGGACTGCTTTTCCAAAAGCCTTCCCCTTTGGGAAAGGTCCCGCCGGTCAGGCGGGGGATGAGGTCCTGATAACGGTCGGCGATCCTTATCCGCGTTCGTCTGCGGGAGATCAACGCGGATAAGGCGCCGCAAGGAGGGAAAACGATGTACGATGTTAAAGGCAGATGGGCCCTGATCACCGGCGCGGCCCGGGGCATCGGGTATCTCACGGCGAAGTTCATGGCCCGGCAGGGCTGCAGCCTGATCCTGCACAGCCGGGACCTAAAACACACGCGAAAGGTCCTTGACGAGGTGACGGCCATAGGCGTTTCCGCCCGGGCGGTGGCGGCGGATCTTGATGATCTTTCCGCGGTGGAGCGCATGCTCCGTGAGATCGACGGCTTTGATGTGCTGGTGGACATCGTGCTCAATAACGCGGGCCTCCAGGTGGCCTACCGCACGGAGTATTTTTCCACCCCGGTATCGGATTATGAGATCAGCTTCCGGGTCAATACCATCGCCCCGGCCATGATCTGCTATCATTTCCTGCCGAAGATGATCGCCCGGGGCACGGGCCGTGTCCTCAACACCACCAGCGGCATCGCCCTGGACGTGTGCCAGGCCGGCTACTCCGCCAGCAAGGCGGCCCTTGACAAGATCACCGTCGACCTGGGATCCAAAGTCCAGGGCACGGACGTGATGATCAACCTGACCGATCCCGGCTGGTGCCGCACGGACCTGGGCGGGCCCTGGGCTCCCAACGCTCCGGAGAGCGCCATCCCCGGCATCGTGGTGGGTGTCTTCGTCGATGACAAGAAGTCCGGCCGGATCCTCGGCGCCCAGAACTTCGCGGGGATGACCCTGGAGGAAGCCGTCCGCAAGGCGGAGGAGGAGTTCGACAGCCCCTACGGCA
>CACZOZ010000146.1:0-5392 GCA_902782865.1 uncultured Eubacteriales bacterium | reverse complement strand
GATAGATCTTCCCGTACTCCGACCGGGTACTGAGCTTCGCCAGGGCGCCGGGATCGGCGGCGGGCAGGCCCGGGATAAGAGCGGCCGAATCGGGGATCACGGGATCCTTCGGGGCCGGTGTGGGGACCGCGTCTCCCTCGGCGAATATGTTCAGGCTGCTCAGCATCACGCACAGGAACAAAAGCGCGGCGCAGATCCGTTTCGTCATCAAATATCACTCCCTTATATAAGGTAAAATCTCTCCCCCGCCGCGGGAAAACCCCGGGCAAAGGAGCTCTCATTCTATCCATTTTCGATTTTTTGTCAACAATGATCAAAGTTTTGTTACAATTTGACTTTTGAATTTTTAGAGACTATACTGGTGTGCGCCTTGAAAAAAGGCCCAGATCATAAAAGAAAAGAGGGAACAGTATGCAGCTGTTCGTGCTTGTGCTCAACCACACGGAATACCTGGAACCGATCCTTGAGAGCATGCTCAAGGAAGGCATCGGCGGCGGGACCATCCTGGATTCCACCGGCATGATGCGGGAGCTGGATACGGACGAGAACAACGACCTGCCCATGTTCGGCCTGCTCCGTCACATGTACAATCCCGACCGCAAGCAGTCCAAGACCATGTTCGCCGTGATGAAGGACGAGAAGATCCCGAAGATGATGGCGATCATCGACCGGGTGACCGGCGGGCTCCACAGGCCGGATACCGGCGTGGCCTTCGCACTGCCGCTGTCCTTCGTGGAAGGGGTCGAGAAAAAAGCATGAGTGAGTTTCCGCTTCTGACGCTGGCCATCGCCATCGGCGCCGGCCTGCTTTTGAGCCGTGTCGTACGGTATCTGCACCTGCCCAACGTGACGGCGTATCTGGTGGCGGGCCTTTTGCTGGGCCCGGTGTTCGGCCTGATCACGCCTCAGATCTCCTCGTCGCTGAGCATCCTGTCCGACGTGGCGCTGGGCTTCATCGCCTACTCCATCGGCGCCGAGTTCAAATTGAGCTACCTCAAGGAGATCGGCATCAAGCCCGTGGTGATCGCCTGCCTGGAGAGCGGCCTGGCGAGCCTGTTCGTGTTCCTGGCCCTCCTGCTGCTGGGCCAGCCCTTGCCGGTGTGCCTTTCCCTGGGCGCCATCGCCGCGGCCACCGCTCCGGCGGCCACGCTGATGGTGGTGCGCCAGTACAAGGCCTCCGGCCCCGTGTGCCGGATGCTGCTGCCGGTGGTGGCCATGGATGACGCCACGGGCCTGATCCTCTACGCGGTGCTGTCCAACCTGGCCAAGGCCCTGGACACCGCGGACGGCGCCGTCGCCCCCGGCTTTATGCAGCTGGTGGTGCTGCCCCTGGTGCAGATCGTGGGCTCCCTGGCCCTGGGCGCCGCGCTGGGCGCTGTCCTGGTATTCGTGCTCCGGTTCTTCCATTCCCGGGGCAACAAGCTGTCCCTGACGCTGATGGTGGTGTTCGCCGGCGTGGGGCTGTCCAGCGCGAAACTGCTCAACCTGTCCAGCCTGCTCACCTGCATGATGATCGGCGCGGTGATGGTCAACCTGTACCGTGACAACCAGGTCATGCTGGAGCAGTGCGACCGGTTCACCCCGCCCCTGTTCCTGCTGTTCTTCGTGCTCAGCGGCGCCGCGCTGGACCTCACTGTGCTCAGGACCGTCGGGCTCGTGGGCGTCGCCTACGTGGTGGTGCGGGTCATCGGCAAGATGGCCGGCGCCACCCTGGGCGCGGTCATCGAGAAATGCGACAAAAACATCATCCGCTTCCTGGGCTTCACCCTGGTGCCCCAGGCGGGCGTGGCCATCGGCCTGGCCCGGCTCGCCATGAACGACCTGCCCGCCTACGGCGCGGTCATCAACGCGGTGGTGCTCGCCGGTACGCTCATCTATGAACTGACCGGCCCCGTCATCACCAAGTGGGCGCTGACGAAGGCCGGCGAGATCAAGCCCCAATGACATACGAGATAAAAAAGAGTGACCGCGGCGCCGACGCGCGCGGTCACTCTTTTTATGCCGTCACGGTGCTTATCTGGACCATTCCTCCGGCAGCCAGGCCGGGGCAGGAGACGTTTCCTTTAAACTTATCATCCGTAGATGGCCCTGAGCTGATCCAGGATCTCATGTCTCGTTTTTCCGCGGATGCCAAGCTGTTTTAAGTCGATCTCCTCCGCCGCGGCCCGCTCAAGAAATGTCTTCATATCATCCCGCACTGACTGTGGCAAAAAAGCGGGTCTTTCCCGGTCCCCTTCAAGCAGCTCCGTCAACCGGAACACATCATTCTTATGTTTCCGGATATTCCTACTGTCCACCTGTTCTCCGGACGCCTTCCTGTCAGTCAGATCCATCCACGCTTTCGCCTTGAATGGGATCAGATGGAGTTCATCAAGGATCGTGACCCCCGAGACCCGGACCGTGCCATGTCTCAGGAATCCATAATACTCATCGTTCAGAAGTATTGCCGACAAGCTGGAGATCTCTTCGTCGATCGGCAGGGGGGTGAGTACCGCGTCAGCCGGCAGTTCAATCCTGTTGGGCTTTCGCGCGAACAATTCGATCATCGCGGGATGGGCTTTTGACTTTGGATCGGTAAACCGTAAAAACTCCGGTCCGCCCGTGCTTTTGTTCCGATGCTCATACCCGGCATCGATCACATAATCCCAAAACCTCCTGCAGAAAGCCGCGTCTGCGGCTTCTATGATCAGCACAAGGTCGATATCTTTTGTGGCCCGGAACTCCAGCCCCGCGTCATTCATCAAAAGATCACAGGCAGTCCCACCGATGATGACATACCGGTCCTCATATCCATGAAACCACTCCCTGAAGCTGTCAAGTCCTCTTACCATGGATCTCCCTCCACAATCCCGCCAGCATTTCTTCCACCGCTTCCTCTGCGCGCTCATCTTTATCATCCCTCAGCGAAAGCGCGAGGGACAGCCTGTCCACGCGTCCGCCGGCAGCCAGCTTTCCGGGATCATAGCGCCAGAGCTGGACTTTACACTGATCCGGCGTGCTTTGCAAACGGGAAGAAGAGGCCTTTTCCCACGCAGCCGCGCTGCCGGCCGCGCGGCATTCCACCGTGGGCGGACTGATCATGGAATATTCCGACAAAGCCGAATAGCCGCTCAGCGGCAGCTCTTCCGTGATCAACGCTCTGGGCACAAACAGTGTCCTCTTTACCGGATCCAACAACCTGTGTTTCGCGGACAGGAATAACTCTTCCGGCCCTTTTTCGGAAATGATGACCTTTTGAACACCTCTTTTTTGTGTTTTGATAAGGCCCATTTCCTCAAGCTGTCTGGACGCCCTTGAGACAGACATGGCCGTAAATCCAAGTTTTTTCGCCGCTTCGCCGGTCAGCAGTTCTCCGCAGCCGTTATAGATGAAATACAGGAAGAGGATCTGCGCCGACGGAAGCAGCTTTGTGATCTCCGGCTTCTCACCGTCGCCCCGCTCCTGAAGGTACACGGCCATGAAGGGCAGGTAGATCTGTTTCCCATCCACGATAAAAGGTATATGGTCACGAAGCAGGTATTCTTTCTGCCGGTAAGTCAGCCTGTCAGGGACCAGAACGGCAGGGGCTTTTTCCGCCCGTTCGATCCTTGAGAGATGCTTCTTCACCGCATCGATCGGGGCAAGTTCATCCGTCGGATAAACGAACACAGCCGCTGTGCCGTCCAAAGAGAACGGCTGTATCCGATACCGGGCACAGATATAGTTCGGGATCGGGGCCGCCGGGCCGGGCCGGGGAACGGCACGGATCCCCAATACACGTTCAAGATACTCCACCGTTGCGCCTCCTTTCATAACTCTGTTATGTATTTTAACTCTTTTTATGTTATAAGTCAATTTTAAGTTATAAAAAGGATCGCCCGGCGCCGCTTGATCCTGTCCGCGAAATAAAACGGCGGTGAATGCCGTTACCTCTCATTCACCGCCTCTTTGATCTTCAGTCTTTGGTTCGACCCCTCGTGGGGTTTTGTTTCCGGCCCGCCTTATCTGAACCACTCCTCCGGCAGCCAGGCCCGCTGGTTCTCCAGCATGTCATCGAACAGCTTTTTCCCGTCCTCCGGTTTCACGAAAGCCATCTGCGGGTCGTTGAGGAAGGTGGTCAGGCCCAGCTTCCGGTCGCAGGTGAGCGCCGTGATGAGGGTGTTCTCCTGGTCGTACACGTGGCGCGCCACCAGGGGCAGGATGTTTTTAGGAAGGGGCCCGGCGTGCACCGGCTCGATCCGGTCCAGGCCGAACAGGGCGTTGGTCTCCACCACGGCGCCCAGGGGCAGGTTGGGGATCTGGCCCCGGTTGGGCACGTTCACGTTGGATACAAGATCCCCCAGGCCCAGAAGCGCCTTGAGCAGCAGGTGCCCTTCCTCGCCGGAGCCCTTCAATGTCACCTCTTCCCGGCCGCTGATCAGGTCGTCCGACCGGCGCAGCCTGTCCTTTAAGTCCTTTTTGCGCCAGGACACGGGGGTGAGGCTGAACTTCCACTTTTTCACCGTCTCGGGATCGAAGGTATACCAGGGCGCGGTGAACTCCGCCAGGTGCCGGTCCCCCGCCGCGGCGATGGCGCCGTATTTCAGGAACAGGTCGAACTTCACCCGGTGGGCGCAGCCGAAATGGGAGTTCATCCAGTTGTCGTCCCGGCCCTCGTCATAGCCGGTCTCATGATATTTTTCCGCGAAGTCCGCGTACAGGGGCATCAGGTCCATCCCCTTGTAAGACGCCTTCGTGAGCCAGGTGAAGTGGTTGATGCCCGTCACGGTGGTGTACAGGTCCTGCCGTTTGACGCCCTCGATCCCCTGCTCCGACTTCAGCATCGCGCACAGCAGCCGCTGGGTGCCGAACACCTCATGGCAGCAGCCGAAGGCCTTGATGCCGGGGAACACGTGATAGAGCGTGCGCACGCACAGGCTCATGGGATTGGTGTAGTTGATCACCCAGGCGTCCGGGCAGCAGTCCCGGATGGCCTCGCCGATGGTGACGTACATGGGGATGGTGCGCATGGCGCGCATGAAGCCGCCGGCCCCCACCGTGTCGCCCACGGGCTGGTACACCCCCAGGCGCTCGGGCAGATGCACGTCGGACTCCATCTCGTCAAAGGTGGCGGGCAGGATGGAGATCACCACGAAGTCCGCCCCCGTGAGGGCTTCCTCCAGGGTGGCGCTCACCTGATATTTCCAGCGGGACTTCGCGTCGGGATGCGCGCTGATCTTTTCCCCGATGATCCGGTTGCGCTCCGCCGCCTCCCGGTCGATGTCATACAGCCGCAGCGTGCCGCAGATCTCCCCGTCCATGGCCAGATCCTTCATGAACCCCCAGGCCCAGCCCCGGGAACCGCCGCCGATATAGGCGACTGAAAGGTCCTGTACGTCCTTCACGTTGTTTTTCATGTCTCCGCCTCCCGTTTC
>CACZOZ010000145.1:0-8759 GCA_902782865.1 uncultured Eubacteriales bacterium | reverse complement strand
GAGATCTGGGAAATGCTCCAGGAGCCCGTGACGGTGGCCAGGGGTGAGGACGGCAATGGGATGAAGGTCTATAAGCTGCCCAGCCAGAACAGCGGCGTCGTGGGCAATGTCCATTGCTCCCTGGCGGGTGTCCGGGTGCTGGAGGAACCCGCCGGCGGTTTTGTGCGCGTCGGGTTCTACACGGTGGAGAAGGCCCAGTACGCGGAAGGGTATCTGCCCAGCGGGAACCTTCTGACCGTCCGCCCGAGCCCGCTCTACGGCCTGGTGCTGGACAAGCGGTCCCAGGAACTGAAAGTCTATTTCCGGGGCGAATACCTCGGGATGCTTAAAGTGTCCACGGGTCTCAGACAGGTCAAAGCCACGGAATGCCTGACCCGGGCGGGCATCTATCTGACCGGGGACCTGATGGATGATTTCTTCCGGGACGGGTTCTGGTACGATTACCCGATCCGGATCGACGGTCCCAACCTCATCCATTCGGCCGGGCTCAAGCGCGCGGAGGGCGGCTTTACGGATTTCAGCGAGCAGATCGCGGAACTGGGGACCCGGGCTTCCCATGGCTGCGTGCGGGTCGACCCGCGCCGGGACGCGGAGACGGGCCTGAATATGTACTACTTATATTCACATCTGGCCCGGAACACCAAGATCTTCGTGATCGACAGCGAAGAGGAGCATCAGGCGGCCCGGCCGCAGCCGTAACGGCCCCCTGAGCCGCGGACGGATAAATTTCTTGACGAAAAAAAAGCCCGATAGTATAATAGGCGCTGACGCATTAAGGCACGGTCACCGTGCCGTGAGAGGAAGAGATTTCTGATGGCTGATAAGAAACAGAACCGTAAACCGATGACTTCAAGGACAAAGGCCGTCATCGCCATGTGCGTGATGCTGGCCGTGACGGTGTGTGTGTCCTGGCTGGGTATCGCCGGGACCAAGCTGGACGCCGAAGGCGTCAATATCCTTCTGCCCTGGGTGCCCCTGACCGCCGGGAAGGTGCCTGCCTCCCTGACCCTGGGCCTGGATGTGGGTGACGGCAACGCCGCCAACGTCACGATGACTTATCTCACCCCCGCTTCCACCGGGGACGCTGCCGAAGAAGAAGCGGACACCGCTGAGGAAGCGAAGGATACCGTCGTCGAATACACCGCGGAATTCAAGGCCGATCTTGAAAAGGCGAAGATCATCCTGGAAAAGCGCCTGAACGCCATGGGCCGTATGGCCAAAGTCACTGTGACCGGGGACAATACCCTCCAGGTCGCCTATCCCAAATACGTGAACGTCAACGGTGAGGACGTGTCCTCCGCCATCATCAGCGCGGTGGGTTCCGCCGGCAACGCGGCCCTGACCGTCGGTGACAAGACCCTGAATGGCCCCGAGGCTTTCAAGGGCTATCATGTCCAGTACTACAACACTACGGACGGCAGCGCCTATGCTCTGTTCCTCCATCTGACCAATGACGCCAAGGCCCTGGTCCTCTCCGATGTGGACAAGGCTGTGTTCGCGATGGACGGTGAGGAGATCGTCGCCGCGGGCAGCATGAAGAACTACTACAACGAATCCAACGCCAGCGTGGTGCTGAGCCTGAACAGCAACGCGATGGCCAACGCTTACGGTGCCGTGATCACGGGCGGCCAGCTGCCTCTGAGCGTCACCGGCGCCGCGGCTGATCCCGCGGGTGTGAGCGGCAACCGTTCGATCCTGAACGTGGTGCTGATCGTGATGTGGGCTCTTGTCGCCGCGGCCGCGGTGTACATGATCGTCCGCAACCGCATGGCCGGCCTGGCCGCCACCTGGAGCCTGTGGCTCTACATGGTGTGCTTCTTCTTCCTGGTGGCCACTGTGGTCCTGCCGGTGCTGACGCTGATCAACTGGTTCGCAGTGATCCTGACCGTGCTCTTCGCGGTGTACGTGCTCACCCTGATCCTCAGGGAGATGGACAACGCCATCGTTTCCGGCAAGGACGGCCGCGGTGCCGTGCGCACGGGCTTCCAGGCTTCCGTGAAGATGACCTGGCTGGCCGTGGGCTGTGAACTGGCTTTGGGCCTGCTGCTCATGATCCTGCCGGTGACCCGTCAGTTCGGCTACATCCTGGCTGCCGGCGCCGTGGTCAATGTGGTGTGCTGCATCGGCCTCAGCCGCTGGTTCGCTCCCTGCCTGACCATCGTGGGCGGTTCTACCCGCGAGGCCGTTTCCGCCAAGGCGGCTCAGTAAAGTTTCCTGACAGTAGTGCCTTCCGGGGCACTACTGTTTTCTTTTTTGGCTTATTTCAGATCCATCGAAAGGAACCTGCCGTCTCATGGAATTCATTCCCCGGACAAAAGTGTCCCGCTCCGTGCCTGAAAGTGTCGGGCGTGTCCCGGCGTGGCTCGCGGACCTTCTTTTCAGCCGCGGATACGAGACGAAAGAGGAAATGGAAAAGTTCCTGGCCCCGGCGATGGATCAGCTCCTGCCGCCCTCGGCGCTGCCCGGGATGAAGGATCTTACGGATACCGTCGCCCGTCTGCGGGAGGAAAAAGGGCGCTCTCTCCGGGTGACGGTCTACGGCGATTACGACGTGGACGGCATCTGCGCCAGTGTGATCATGGAGCGCGCCTTCCTACTGCAGGGCGCCAGGACCCGGGTGCGCATCCCGGACAGGCATGGGGAAGGCTACGGGCTGAACGCGGAGGCGGTCCGGCAGATCGCCGGGAGCACGGATATCCTCGTCACGGTGGACTGCGGCATCACCAGCGTGGAGGAGACGGCCCTGGCAAAGTCCCTGGGGATGACCGTGCTCATCACGGATCATCACACGCCGGGAGAGGCGCTGCCCCGGGCGGACGCGGTGGTGGATCCCATGCTGGCCGGGGAAGGCTATTCCCCGCTGTGCGGGGCCGGTGTCGCCTGGAAGGTGATGTGGGCCCTGAACGGACCGGACGCCGCCCGGGAGTATCTGGACATCTGTGCTCTGGCCACCGTCGCGGACCTGGTCCCGTTAAGGGGCGAAAACAGGGTGCTGGTCCATCAGGGCCTCCGGGCCATGAACCGAACGGCGAGGCCGGGGATCGGGGCCCTGCTCAGGACCGCGCGGATCCCGGAGGGGAGCGTCACGTCTGAGAAGATCGCTTTCCAGCTGGCACCCCGGCTCAACGCGGCGGGCCGCCTGGACAGCGCGCTCCTGGGGTACCGGCTCCTGACGGCCCGGGATCAGGCTCCGGCCATGGCACTGGCCGAACGGCTCGAGGATCTGAACCGCGAGCGGCGCGACAAGGAGGAAAGGGCTTTTTCCCAGGCCAGGGCGCAGGTGGAGAAGATGCCTCTCTGGCGGCAGCGGGGGATCGTGGTGTTCGATCCGGACTGGGATACCGGCGTGATCGGACTGGTGGCGGGCAAGCTCGCCGAGCAGTACGCCTATCCGGTGATCTGCCTGACACAGAATCAGGCGGGGGATTACCAGGGCTCGGGCCGGAGCGCCTGCGGCATCGACCTGTACCGGGCGATCTCTTCCTGCCGGCAGTACCTGACGCGGTTCGGCGGGCACAAGCAGGCGGCAGGCCTGGCGCTCAAGCCGGAGAACTTCGGCGCTTTCACCGCGGCTTTCAGCGGCGCCGTGGCCGAGCAGCTGGGGGAAGGCGATCTGCGCCACGCCATGGAGTACGATCTCACATTGTCCCTCAGGGACGTGAGCGTGGACAATGTCCGCCTGCTGTCGCTCCTGGAACCCTTCGGCATGGGGAATGTCAGGCCGGTCTTCCGGTTCGACGGCTGCGGCCTTTCCATGCGGGCGGTGGGCTCCGGGGAGAAACACCTCAAATGCGAGTTCAGCAGCGGCCGCGATATCCGGCAGGGGATCTGGTTCTCCCACGGGTATCTGGCGAGGGAAGCGCTGGATACGGTCGATGTCCTGGCGGAGATGAGCCTCAACGAGTTCATGGGCACCACCCGGGCGGAACTGACGGTGAAGGGCGCGCGCCTGTCTCCGGAAGGGCTGCGGGACGATCCGGAGAGGGAAAGGGCGGTCTGCCTCAGGGACCTGCAGACGGTCATGAGCCTGGCGGCGGGGACACCCGGGGCTGGAACGGTGGACCGCAGCTGGCGGGAGACGGAGCCCGGCCTCAGGGGGACACTGTATTTCTGCCGGCGGGCATCCACGGCAGCCGCCGTCGCGGCGGCGCATCCGGCGCTCGAGGTGGTCGGGGCATCCGGCCTTGACCGGCGGGCTTACTCGGCGGTAGCGCTCTATGCGCCGATCAGTGCCATCCCCGAGGGTTATGAAAGGATCGTCCTGTGTGACGGGAGCTTCGGCCCGGGAGAGACGGCGGCGATCGGAACGCTGCATCCCAAGGCCCGGATCGAAGTGAGCCCGTCGGACATATCGTCCGGGATACGGCGTTCACTCGTGATGACCCGGGAGCAGCTGCGGCGTCTGTACGTTCTGTTCCGCCGCTGGGACGAGATGGGGGAACGGGGCACTGCCGCCGGAGCCGGCACGGATGGGCCGGGCGTCGCCTGGGGCGCAGCCGCGATGAAGGAAGCGGGGCTCCTTGAAATGACGGATGAGCCGCTCTCCGTGCGGCTTTTGCCGGTACCGCAGGGGCCGACGGATCCCCTGAAAACGATCTTTTACCATCTGACGGATACCGGAAGCATGAACTGACAGCCAATCGATCAAGCGGAGGGGAACATGGCGCACAGTGCGTATGTGCAGTTGGAGCCGAAAGAGATCGCCGACCGGGCCGAAAAGGCTTACCCCGGCGGGGGAGAGCTGGTGACCAGGGCGTACGCGTTCGCCGAAAAGGCGCACGAGGGCCAGAAGCGCAAGAGCGGTGAAAAGTATATCGTGCATCCGCTTTTCGTCGCGTCCATCCTGACAGACCTGGTGATGGATCCGCCCACGATCGCGGCGGCGCTGCTTCACGACACTCTGGAGGACTGCGAGGGCGTTACGCCCGATATCCTCCGGGAGGAGTTCGGCGAGGAAGTGCTCACCCTGGTGGACGGCGTCACCAAGCTGGGAAGGCTCAATTTCACCGACCGGGAGGAGCAGCAGGCGGAATCCCTGAGGAAGATGATCTTCGCCATGTCCAGGGATATCCGGGTGGTGCTGATCAAGCTGGCGGACCGGCTCCACAATATGCTCACACTGCGCTTCCAGCCCCAGGACAGGCAGGTGGCCATCGCCCGGGAGACCCTGGACATTTACGCGCCACTGGCCCACCGGCTGGGCGTGTACTCCATCAAGTCCGAGCTGGAGGATCTTTCCCTTTTCTATATCGACCCCGAGGGCTATAAATTCGTGGCGCAGAAGGTGGGCATGAAGCGCGCGGAGCGGGAAGAGAACATCGCTCTGGTGATCAGCCAGCTCAGCCAGAAGCTGGATGAGGCCGGGCTCAAGTATGACATCGACGGCCGGCCCAAGCATCTTTACTCGATCTACCGCAAAATGGTGATCCAGAACAAGCCCTTCGAGCAGATCTACGATCTGATCGCCATCCGCGTCATCGTGGACGCGGTGCCGGACTGCTACACCGTCCTTGGCATCGTCCACACCCTGTGGAGCCAGGTACCCGGCCGCTTCAAGGACTATATCTCCGTGCCCAAGGCGAACATGTACCGCTCCCTTCACACCACGGTGATCGGCGGCCGCAGGATCCCCTTTCCTTTCGAGATCCAGATCAGGACCTGGGAAATGCACCGGATCGCCGAGTACGGCATCGCCGCCCACTGGCGGTACAAGGAGGGCAAGGCCGGGAACGATACCTTCGATGAAAAGCTGTTCTGGCTCAGGCAGATCCTGGACTGGCAGAGCGAGACGAGGGACTCTCATGAGTTCATCGACGGCCTGAAGACGGACCTGTTCTCCGAGGAAGTGTTCATCTTCACGCCCAAGGGCGACATCATCAGCATGCAGCGGGGAGCGACGCCCCTGGACTTCGCCTACCGCATCCATTCCGGCGTGGGGAACGCCTGCATCGGCGCCAAGGTGAACGGCAAGATGGTGCCCCTTGGCACGGAGCTCAAGACCGGCGACCGGGTGGAGGTCATCACCTCCGCCTCTTCCAAGGGCCCCAGCATGGACTGGCTCAACATCGTCAAGACCCAGCAGGCGAAGGCCAAGATCCGCCAGTTCTTCAAGCGGGAACTCAGGGGGGAGAACGTCATCAAGGGCCGTGAGTCCCTGGAGCGGGAGGCCCACCGCAGGGGCATCCGCCTGGGGGAATACACCAAGCCGGAGTATTACGAGCCGATCCTGAGGAAGTACATGTTCCAGGATCTGGACGATCTGTACGGCGCGGTGGGCTACGGCGGCGTCGCCAGTTCCTACGTGATCGGCCGCCTGATCGACGAGAAGCAGAAACGGGATGAGAAGCTCGCGCCCAAGCCCGTGCCCGTGCTGCCGGAGGCCCCGCCCCGGGAGGAGACCCACGGAAGCGCCAGCCACGGCGTTTTCGTGGACGGCTCCGCCGACATGCTGGTGCGTTTTGCCCGGTGCTGCAACCCGGTCCCGGGGGACGACATCGTGGGCTATATCACCCGGGGACGCGGTGTGACCGTCCATAAGGCGGACTGCGTGAACGCGCAGAATTCCGAGGAGGAGCGCAGGATCAACGTCTCCTGGGCCTTCGCGGAGAACGAGAGCTTCTCCTCGACGATCCAGATCATCTGTTATGATCATCCGTCCCTTCTGGGGGAACTGTCCGTCTTCTTCGATGATGTCAAGATCCCCATGCGCTCCATGAGCGTCAGGATGAACAAGAACAAGACCGTTACCATAACTATGACTGTGGAGGTCATCGACAGGGATCAGCTGACCGGCGCCATCAACAAGCTGCGCCGCCGGCCGGACGTCATCGAGGCTTACCGCGGCAAATCGTGATAACAGGCAGGAGGAGATACCCATGGCTCTGGCTGATGAAGTCAATAAAAGAAGAACATTCGCGATCATATCCCACCCGGACGCCGGCAAGACCACACTGACCGAAAAGCTCCTGCTTTACGGCGGCGCCATCCGGCAGGCCGGCAGCGTCAAGGCGCGCCGGGCAGAGAGGCACGCCACCAGCGACTGGATGGAGATCGAAAAGCAGCGCGGCATTTCCGTCACCTCTTCCGCGATGCAGTTTTCCTTTGACGGATATGAGATCAACATCCTGGACACCCCCGGTCACCAGGATTTCTCCGAGGATACCTACCGCGTCCTGGTGGCGGCGGACTCGGCCGTCATGCTGATCGACGCCGCCAGGGGCGTGGAGGAGCAGACCATCAAGCTGTTCAAGGTCTGCCGGATGCGGGGGATCCCCATCTTCACCTTCGTGAACAAAATGGACCGGGCCGCCAGGGATCCCTTCGAGCTCATGGAGGAGATCGAAAAGGTGCTGGGGATCCGGGCCTGTCCCGTGAACTGGCCCATCGGCGTGGACGGTGATTTCCAGGGCGTCTATCACCGGGACGAGGAAACGGTGGAACTGTACGTGGGCGGCGATCACGGCCGCAGCCGCGTGAAAAAGACCGTCATCCCGCGGGATGACCCGGCCCTGGAGTCGGCCCTGGAGGAACACTACCGCCGCCGCCTGGATGAGGAGATCCTGCTGCTGGACGAGGCGGGCGACGCGTTCGACCTGGACCGCGTGCGCCGGGGCGAACTCACGCCCATGTTCTTCGGCAGCGCGATAAACAACTTTGGCGTAGAGCCGTTTTTGAAGCGGTTTTTGAAATTCACTTTCCCGCCCGGAGCGCGCGAGGCCGAAGAGGGTACCATCGATCCGCTCAGCGAGGATTTCACGGGCTTCATATTCAAGATACAGGCCAACATGAACCCGGCGCACCGCGACCGCATCGCCTTCATGCGCATCTGTTCCGGCGTGTTCACAAAGGGCATGGAGGTATGGCATTCCGGCCAGGATAAGACCATACGCCTTACACAGCCGCAGCAGTTCATGGCGCAGGAGCACGAGACTGCCGAGATCGCCTATCCCGGCGACATAATAGGCCTATTCGACCCGGGCGTGTTCCGGCTCAGCGACACGCTGTCCAGCGGCCGCCACATACACTACGCCGGTATACCGCTGTTCGCGCCCGAGCATTTCGCGCGGGTTTCCGCGATGGACTCGATGAAGCGCAAGCAGTTTGTGAAGGGCGTTACACAGCTTTCGCAGGAAGGCGCAATACAGACCTTCAAACGCGCGGACATAGGGCGCGAGGAGATAATAGTCGGCGTGGTAGGCGTGCTGCAGTTCGAGGTGCTTGAGCACCGCCTGAAGCATGAATACGGCGTGGATATACGCATGGAGCCGCTGAGCTTCCGCTGCGTGCGCTGGGTCACCGAGTGCCCCAGCGGACTGGACCGGCTGCGCCTGACTTCCACCACGCGCAAGGCGCTGGATCGCCAGGGGCGCGATGTGCTGCTGTTTGAAAACGACTGGTCGGTGCAGTGGGCGCTGGACAACAACGACGGGCTGCAGCTGGCAGAGACTGCCGACCGCGGCACCGCGGATGAAATGGAATAAACGGTACGTTGAAGCACTGCCTTTGACGGGGGGTAATCAAATTGATGATCAAAAGAGATGACCTGCGCAATATCGCGATAATAGCGCACGTCGATCACGGCAAGACCACGCTGGTGGATAAAATGCTGCGCCAGGCTGGCGTATTCCGCGAAAACCAGCAGGTGGCCGAGCGCGTTATGGACTCAAACGATCTTGAACGCGAGCGTGGTATAACCATACTTTCAAAGAATACCGCCATAAACTACAACGGCGTTAAGATAAACGTTGTGGACACTCCCG
>CACZOZ010000144.1:0-9402 GCA_902782865.1 uncultured Eubacteriales bacterium | reverse complement strand
TCTTACAATGAACACAAACTCAACAGCCTCTGTGGAAGGGATTGAAATCATCAGATTGATTGACTTCCTTATCGAGTAACAGAATAGGATCTAAATGGCAACCAAATAGTAGGGGCTGTTGCTTGTGCAACAGCCCCAGCGCGCAGTGTGGCGTTTCTATTATCTAAAGTCTTCCTCCGGCGCCGCCGGGACCCGGGCGTGAGGGCGTTTCGCCTGTCCCCGTGGTCACCGGTCCACCAGCTGCCGCCGGGTGGCCCAGCGGCCCCTTTTGTAATAGATCACCAGCGCCGCGCTGGTGACGATCCAGGACGCGGTGTAGGACAGGCACAGGGACAGGAGCGTGCCGAAGTGGGCGAACACGGTCATGATCCAGACCACCCGGAACAGGCAGATCCCGATGCCGATGATGGCCACCGGCATCACCGCGTCGCCGGCGCCCCGGAGCACCGCGGAGAGGACCTCCACCAGCACCCAGGTGAAGTAGAAGGGCACGAAGTAGCTCATCACCTGATAGGTGGTCCGCACCACCGCCTCATCCGGCGTTAGCAGCCGCAAAAGGGGGATGCCGGTGAGCATGAGCAGCGCGCTGAGGAGCACGGTGACCGTGAAGTGCATGATGAGGCCCTGTTTGACGCACTGCTTCACCCGGTCCGTCCGGCCGGCTCCGTAGTTCTGGGCGATGAAGCTGGTGATGGCCGCGCCGATGGCGTTGCTGACGGCCCAGAAGAACCCGTCCGTCTTCCCGCTCATGGCCCAGGAGGCCACCACCACCGTGCCCAGGGAATTGACCGCGACCTGGACGATCATGTTGGAAACACTGTACATGGAGGACTGCAGGCCGGCCGGGATCCCCAGGCGCAGCATGTTTTTGAGGTAGACGCCTTTGATCCCCAGGCCGCTGAGGGTCAGGGAGTACTCCCGGTCCCCGTGGGTCAGCAGCCATGTCAGCAGCGCGGTGTTCACCACCTGGGCCGCCACTGTGGCGACAGCTACCCCGGCGATGCCCCAGCCGAAGACGATCACGAACACCGCGTCCAGCACGATGTTGATGACGCAGCCCGCCACCATGTACAGGAAGGGATGGAAGGAATCCCCCAGCGCCCGCAGGATGCTGGATTCCATGTTGAGTATCATCAGGAAGGGCACGCCCAGGAAATAGATCCTCAGGTACAGTACCGCGCCTTCCATCGTCTCTTCCGGGGTATTGAGCAGCCGGAGCAGGGTGGGGGAGGCGGTGATCCCGAGGATCATGAGCCCGAGGCCGGTGAGGGCCATCACCGTGACCGCGGTGCCGATCGCGCGGTTCAGGTCTTCCGTCCTGCCGGCGCCGTAGATCTGCCCGATCACCACGGAGGCGCCGGCCGTCATCGCCACGAAGAAGCCCACCAGCACATTGATGATCTGAGCGGAGGAGCCGCCTACGGCCGCCAGGGCGTTGGTGCCCACGAACCGGCCGACGATCAGCCCGTCCACCGCGTTGTACAGCTGCTGGATGATGGTGCCCGCGGCGATGGGAAGGAAAAAGATCAGCAGCTTCCGCCAGACGCTGCCCTCGGTCAGGTTCGCTTTATCTTTCGTGTTCGTCATCTCTCAAACCACCGCGTGGAGAACTCCGCCACAGCCTCCGCCAGTTTTTTGATGTCCCAGTCCGTCGCGTTCACCGTCAGGTCGAAGGTGCTCCCGTCCGATACGCTCTTCCCGGTGAGGATCTCCCGGGTCTGCCGCCGGTTCTTGTCGATCCGGCGGATGTTCTTCAGGATCTCCTTTTCCGTCAGCCGTTCCGCCGGGTCCTTTTTCTCCTCGAACCGGACGCAGCGCTTGAGGCGGCTCTGGATATCCGCGCACACACAGATCCGGAAGGGGGAGGCGTCGTGCAATATCACGTCCGCGTCCCGGCCCACGATCACGCAGTCGTTGCCTTCCGCCGCGATCTCCCGGATGATCTCCCGCTGCTTCACCAGCACCTGGGTGTGCCGCCAGGCCGCGCCGGTGGGCTGGTGGAAAGTGTTCCGGTAGGTCAACTGGAACTGGTGCCACCCGTGGGTGCTCAGGGCCCTGTGCACGTAATCCGGATCCATGCCCTGCCGCTCGGACAGCATCTGGATGATCTCCCGGTCATAGTAATCCCATCCCATCAGGTCCGACAGGCGCTTGCCCAGTTCCCTGCCTCCGCTGCCGAACTGCCTTGAGACCGTAATGATCCTGGCCACAGCTTTCCTCATCTCCTCGTCGATCTGCCCGATGGGCCGGAGGGGACCTCGCGGCCCCTCCGGCCCATCGGTGCGCGTATGTCAGTAAAGGGGCTCGAAGGCCTGGCGGCTCTCGCCGACTTCCTCGATCATCTTCGCGACAGTCTCTTTGGCGGCGGGGATCGCTCGGGCCAGCATCTCGAGGAACTCGTCCACCTCTTCCGGGGTGTTGTAGATGCCGAAGCTCACCCTGATCATGCCGGGGGTGCCGCTGTCACCGCAGTCGGCGAAGTCGTCCAGATCCTCGTTGGGGATCCCCATCAGGCGCCACACATAGGGATGGGCGCAGAAGGCGCCCCGGCGGGTGGCCGCGCCGTAACCCGAGAGCTGCGATGCCAGGAAGTAGGAGTTGATGTCCGTGAAATTGAAGGTCACCACGCCCACCCGGTCGCTGATATCCTCCGAGTCGCCGTAGATCACCACGTTGTCGATCTTTTTGAGCCCGTCGATCAGGCGGGATATCAGCTTCTGCTCATGGTCCCGGATCGCGTCGAAACCCACTTCCTGAAGGATCTCCATGGCTTTGCCCATGCCGATCACCCCGGGATAGTTGGGGGAGCCCGCCTCGTAGACCGCCGGTGCCTGCTTATAGATGACATGGTCGTCCGCCACGATGTTCACCGTGCCGCCGCCGTAGAAGGTCGGCATGTGCTGGTCGAGCACTTCTGTCAAGCCCACCACGGCGCCGCCGCCGTAGGGAGAGTACATCTTATGGGCGGAGAAGGTGAAGAAATCGATGTTCTCCTCCGGGGTGTCCCCTTTCATGGAGAAGGCCCGGTGAGCCACGATCTGCGCGCCGTCCACGACGATCAGGGCGCCGTAGCGATGGGCCAGCTTCGCCACGCGGTGCACGTCCGTCACGTAGCCCGTCACATTGGAGGCGGCGGTGACGGCCACGATCTTCACCTTGTTCTCGCTCAGCAGCTTTTCCAGCTCGTCGTACCGGATCCGGCCCATTTCGTCCACTTCCGCGTAGATCACCTTGCACCTTTCCCGCCAGCTTAGGTCGTTGGCGTGGTGCTCCATGCGGGTGGAGAGCACCAGATCGTTAGGATCCGTGATCAGGGCGGAGGCCAGCTTGTTGAGGCCGTCCGTGGTGTTGTTGACGTAGAACACCGTGTAGTTCCGGTCCTCTTCGGGATCCAGCCCCACGAAGCGCATGACCGTTTCGCGGGTCTTCTCGTACAGATCCGTGGTGTAGTCGGATTTGAGGGAGTAGCCCCGGCCGATGGAAGCGTACATGAGCAGCTTCTGGTTCACCTCGTCCATGACGGGGATGAGGGCCGGGGTGGTGGCGGCGTTGTCGAAATTGATCAGGGGCCGCGACGTGCCGTCCTCCAGTTTCACGGGCTCATCCACGCCCGCCACGAGCTCACGGATACCGTCGATGGTGTATCCCTCGGCCGCCGCCGGAAGGATCTGCGCCGCGATGAAAAGCAGCATCGCCAGGCACAGCGCGCGTTTGAATGTCTTTTTCATAATACTGTCTCCTTTTTGCTGCCTCGGATGGACTCATCGGGGCCATGATACCAGATACGGGCGCACTTTGCAATCTGCCGGAGCGGTCGGGGGATGAAAAATGCCCGGCGGGTGGCGTTTTTTTTCGGGACAGTGTATAATGGGCCTGTGATACGGCGGATGGGATGGACTTGCGGAAAACCTGAATACTCTGGGCGGTCATGCTCCGCGCGGCGGACGGGAAGAATGGAAAATATGAAAAGAAGTCTTTGCGTACTTTTGATCCTGTGCCTGACGGCGGGCCTCATGAGCGGGGCCCTCGGCGAAAAGGTCCCGGAGGGCCGGCCCTTCGTCAACCCCGAGCTGCCCGGCAACCTGCCCGGGGAATGCCCCGCGCCCGAGGAGGACTATTACCTGCACGTGAATTATGAGCGGTACCTGCGTGCGTCCCCTGAGGAGGACCCGTCGCGCAGGGCCGACAGGGATCTGTCGGAAGCGATCTGGGCTCTCACGGAGACCGGGGAGAGCGCGGAGTCGCGGATCCTCGGGATCATGACGAAGCTCATCATGGACGGGGAGCGCCGGGAGAGGGAAGGCATGGGGCCGCTTCTTGCCCGTGTCCGGCGCGTGCGGGAAACGAAGGACCTGTCGGAGCTCTCCGAACTGTGCCGGGAGGAGGGCTTCATGCTGGGTTCTCCCTTCGCCTCCTTTGATCTGAGACAGTCGGTCCTTGAGCCGGACAGGTTCGTTGTGGAGATCATGACGGAGTGTCCGGTGCCCCTGATGGATATGAGCGAGGACGACCCCGATCCCGGGATGGGTCCCCGGCCGGACAGTGCTGCGGTGGAAGAGGAACTCAAGTCCCTGGGCTATGACGACGCCGAGGCGGTGAGGCTGACGGAGCGGCTCGTACAGTATCAGGAAGAGTTCCAGGCGGGCGTCTGGGAGGAGGGGGATACCGACGGGGAGATGAGGTGGATCCTCACCCCGGCTCAGATCAAAGCAGGATGCGTCCCCCTGTATGATCAGATGGTCTCCCAGGGACTGTTCCCGGAAGGAAAAGAGGACGAAGGGATCTATGAGACGGGCACCATCTATGAACTGAGAGCGCTGCAGGCGCTGTACCGGGAGGAGGACCTGGATGTGTTTAAGGCCGTGATCTGCCTGGCCATGCTCCGGTACGCCCGGGACTATCTGGATCCGGCCGCTTACGCCCGCGCCCATGAGATCGACGGGGAACCGGATCTGAAGGAGGCGGCCTGGGCGTTCATGACCGAGCCGGCGCTGGAGGTGACCGAGCGGGCGTTCGCTTTGGATCACATCACACCGGAGCAGCGTTCCCTGGTGTTCTCCCTGTCGGAAGAGATCCGGCAGGCCCTGGCGGACAGGATGATGAAGACCGGCTGGATGAGCGCTGAGTCCGCGAAAAGAGCGGCGGACAAGGCATTGAAGATAAAAACGGTCATGCCCGGGGAGCAGGGGGACTTTTCGCCGCTCCTTGAGCAGCTGAGCGCCGGAGACATGAGCCTCCTGGACGCGGCGGCCCTGCTCGACAGGGCCCGGCAGCAGAACAGAGCCCGCCTGGCCGGCATGCCGTATGACCGCGGCCTGCGGTCGTTGTTCCTGGGTTCCCTGCTGGTGGTGAACGCCCAGTACGTGCCGGTCAGAAACACCTTCAATATGATGGCCGGCATGCTGATGCCCGATTATTATGACGATTCCTCCCGGGAGACCATCCTGGCCACCGTGGGGCAGACCATCGCGCATGAGATGTCCCACGGCTTTGACACCTTCGGCTCGCAGTATGACGCCGAGGGCGCCTTCGTCAGCGTGCTCACTCAGGAGGATCAGGCGGTATTCGCCCAAAGGACCCAGAGGATCGTGGAGGACCTGGACCGCGTCGAGCTGGCGGAAGGGGTGAGGCTGAACGGTGAGCTGGTGATCAATGAGGTGGCGGCGGATCTCCTGGGGCTCAGGCTCGTCCTGGACCTCGCCAAAAAGACCGAGGGTTTCGACTATGACCTGTTCTTCCGCACCCTGGGCCGCAAATTCTACCGCTACAGCATGAGCCGTGAGGCCCTGATGAGCGATTACGAGCACAATCCCCATCCTGCTCCCTACCTCCGGGGCGACTGGTTCTTCCCACTGATGGATGAGTTTTACACGGCCTATCCTCAGGTGAAGGAAGGCTGCGGCATGTATGTGCCGCCGGAGGAGCGATTGAGCCTCTGGTGAGGCACCGCGCATGGGGATCCCTGCCGCCCGCGGCGCCGCCGGGGCAGGCCGGATATCGATAAAGGAGGAAAACGATATGCTGCACGAGGTGAGTTTCGGATCATTCAACGAACGGGATACGGTCTATGGATGGGTGTATGCACCCGCCTGCGAGCCCAGGGGCATCATCCAGCTGGTCCACGGTTTCGGTGAGCATTCCCGGCGCTATCTCCACATGATCGTGGCTTTCATGGATGCCGGGTTCATCGTGGCGGCGGACGATCACGTGGGTCACGGCAAGACCGCCGTGGAGAACGGCACCTGGGGGGACTGGGGCCGCAAGGGCGCCCACACCATGACGGAGGACGAGCACAAACTGACGGAACTGGTGAAGGGGATGTATCCCGGGCTGCCGGTCTTCATGTTCGGCCACAGCATGGGCTCCTTCATCGCCCGGGACTATATCGCCCGATACGGGGATGAGCTCGCGGGCGTGACCCTGTGCGGCACCTGCGGCGAGCTGCCGACCCTGCGGGAAACGATGGACGCGATCCGCGCGGCCGTCGACGCCGGCAAGGGCGATGAAAGCGATCCCAAGTTCACCGGGATGCTCTTCGGGTTCATGTTCGCCCGGATCGGGGAGCCGGTGCGGCTGGGGAACGAGTGGATCTGTCACGACAAATGGGTGCAGCAGGACCACGCGGCTGATCCCTTCGACGCTTTCACCAGGCCCACCAACAACCGCTCCATGCTGTATTTCTGCGAGATGATGGACTGCATCCAGGGCACTGAGTGGGCGCAGAAGGTGCCAAAGAGCCTGCCGGTGTACGATATCGGCGGGGATCAGGATCCGGTGGGCAGCTGGGGCGAAGGCGTGTATCATACCAGCAATCTTCTGGCGGCCACCGGCCACACCGTGATCACGAAGCTCTATTCCGGCTACCGCCACGAGATCCATAATTACGATGACATCAAGCGGGACGTGGAAAAGGGCATCATCGATTTCTTCAACGGCTGCCTTGAAAAGTGAGCGCGGTCCGTAAGAAACGTGCCGGTATGACGGGAGGGGATGACCCATGATGAAAACGCTGTTCGCGTTTTTGATATCTGCGATCATCGCCCTGGGCGCATGCGCTTGCCCGGCGGAGGAAAAAGCGGAAGCGGTGCGGCACGCGGAGGTCTCGGTGCACGACCCCTCCGTGATCCGGGCGGAGGACGGGAAGTTCTATATCTTCGGGAGCCACATGGCTGCCGCCGTGAGCGATGACCTGATCAGCTGGAAGCTCATCAGCCGCGACGCCCACGCCGGCTGCACACTGGTGGAAAACGTGCGGGAGCAGATGAAGGAGGCCCTCACCTGGGCCCACACGGATACCTTCTGGGCGCCGGACGTGCACCGGCTCAAGGACGGGCGCTATGCCATGTACTACTGCGCCTGTGAAGGATCCAGCCCCCTGTCCGCCTTAGGGCTCGCGATCGCCGATAAGCCCGAAGGACCGTATGTCGATCAGGGCGTGTTCCTCAAAAGCGGCATGCCGGGATACAACGCCACCCTCTATCCCAACGTGGTGGACCCCTGCGTGTTCACGGACAAGCTCGGGGGATCGTGGATGGTATACGGCAGCTATTCCGGAGGCATCTTCATCCTCAGGATGGATGACGGAACGGGCCTGCCCCTGGAGGGACAGGGCTACGGCAAGAGGCTGCTGGGGAAGAATCACGCCCGCATCGAGGGCCCCTATATCCTCTACAGCCCGGAGACGGACTATTACTACCTGTTCCTCTCCTTCGGGGGGCTGGAGGCGGATGGCGGCTACAATATCCGCGTGTGCCGCTCCCGCGAGCCCGATGGGCCCTACGAGGACAGCATGGGCCGGGACATGACCCAATGCGGCGGCATGCCCGGCACCTTCTTCCACGACCCGGACTACGAGCCCTACGGCGTCAAGCTGATGGGCGGATACCGGTTCGACCCGGCGGAGAGCGATGTGAGGAAAGGCGCCGAGACGCTCCTGTCCCCGGGCCACAACAGCGCTTTTTACGAACCGGAGACGGGGCGGACCTTCATCATCTTCCACACCCGGTACGCGTCAAGGGGGGACTACCACTCCGTGCGGGTGCACCTGGCGCGCTTCAATGAGGACCTCTGGCCGGTCATGTCCCCGGTGAGGTACTCGGGCGAGAGCGGGGAAGCGCCGGAGGTGCCGGACCGCCCCGGGAAGTACAAGGTGCTGTTCCATGAGCACGACATCAACAGGGCCGCGCACGTGTCGGTGACGGCGGTCCTTCGGGCGGACGGCAGCGTGGACGGCGCCGTTTCCGGTGCCTGGGAGAGCGATCAGGGCGGCACGGCGCGCTTTGTCTTCAACGGCGATACTTATAAGGGCGTGTTCATCCGGGGGTATGACGAGGCCCAGGGCGCCTTTGTGAGCTGCTTCACCGCGCTCAATGAAAAGGGCGAGGCCGTCTGGGGCATCCGGACGGACGGGGAAGACTCAGACGGTGCCCTATGATTGTTTACGGCCGGATCGCCGAAAGGAGGCAACAAAGATGAAAAAAGTTCTCTGTGGACCCTTACGGTCTCCGGGAGATCATCTGCGACGGCTGAACGTACGAATACACGAGCGGCGGATGGACGGTCACGGCGGCGGACGATGAGGGCATCAAGATCGTTCACAGGACCGGAGCGTACGTGCGGATCGGGTACCGTGTTTTCAATATCCTGATCCGGCCGCTGGGATAACGGTCATCGCGGTTTTCCCCCGGCGGAAGAACATCAAAACAGGCGTCCCTTTTTCGGGGACGCCTGTTTCGATCTTAAGGGTTCTTGGGTGGTCAGGCGCTTCAGACAGCGCTCCGGCCGTGAGCCTTCCTCAGGGCGTTGAGCTCCTCGCGGACGGCCGCGTCCTTCTTCGCCGCTTCGGGATCTTCAAGGCGCTTGGCTTCGGCGGCCTTGAGATCGGCCTGCTTCTTCATTTCGGCCTGGTAGGCTTCCTCGCCTTCCTCACGGCGGATCTTCTCCTCGGGGGAGACGTACTCGCGGCCCTCGGCTTTGGCGGCGGCCTTCTGGTCCGCCACGATGGCTTCGTGGTCATACTTGCCGAACTTCTCCACGGCCATGAAGATGAACAGCAGGAAGATGGCCGCGTAGCAGAAGGTCTCCACGCCGATGAACACCCAGGGCATGGCGGCGCGGATGGCGGGGGAGGAGATATTGTCCGCCGCGTAGCCCACGTTGGACAGTACGATGTTGAGGATACCGGTGGCCACGCCGGTCATGCCGGCCATGATGGCGCCGTAGATGGTCATGGTGAGGCCGTCGGTGCGGGCACCGTTGACCGCTTCCTGATGGTCCAGCACGTCCGCCAGAAGCGCCATGCTCAGGTACATGGCGGGAGTGGAGCCCAGGGCCTTCAGGATGAATGAGATATACACGATCACCAGGTTGGTGGGGAAGAACAATCCCAGCAGACCGCCCGCC
>CACZOZ010000143.1:0-3566 GCA_902782865.1 uncultured Eubacteriales bacterium | reverse complement strand
TCCTGAAGCGGCTGGAGACGGAAGCGCTTCCCTTCGCGCTGGGCGAGATCGTCAGGATGCAGGCCCGGCGGGACCATTCATCCGGTGAGATCGCCCGGGCTCTCCGGGACAGGGGCTATCCCGAAGAAACGGCCGCCGCGGCTTTGGAACAGCTGACGGCGGCCGGTATCGTGGATGATCGTCGTTTCGGGGAGATCCTGGTGCACCGGCGGCAGCGCCAGCGGGGCAGGACCGCGATGCGTCAGGAGATGCGGGGAAAGGGTCTGGATCCGGAGACGATCGAAAGATCCCTTGAGCGCCTTTCCGATGACGAGGAATACGGCGCGGCCGTCTCAAGGGCGCGCAAAATGGCCCAGCGGGGCATCGGGGAAATAAAGATCGCCGCCGCCCTTCAGCGCCGGGGCTACGGCGGGGCCCTGATCAGGCGTGTTCTTTCGGATATCGGCACGAAGCCCGAGGAGGAGTGAACTTCCTTCCCGGGCTTTTTCGTGCTTTTTACCGGGCCGTATCGCCGTGGGCCTGGATCTGTTCGTTGAGCAGGTTGATATTGCCGCAGCCCATGGTGATCATCAGGTCTCCGGGCTGCCAGTGTTCACGCAGATATTTTTCGGTGTCGTCAAAACTCGGCGTCAGCACGGCGTTGATGCCGTGAGCGCGCATGTCCCGCACCAGCATGGAGGAATGGATATCGCCGGGGTCTTTTTCCCGCGCGGCGAAAATGTCCGTCACCAGGGTGATGTCCGCCTCCCCGGTACAGGTCAGATAATCCTGATAGAGCCTTTTGACCCGGCTGTAGGTATGGGGCTGCATCACAGCCCAGACCCTGTTCGGGTGCTGGCATACGGCCGAATGGATGGCCGTGCGCATCTCCGCCGGGTTATGGCCGTAGTCGTGGTAGAGGGCCACGCCGTCCACCACGCCCGTTTTTTCGAACCGGCGCCTCGCCCCGACGAAATCCCCGAGGGTGGCGGCGATCCCTTCCGCCGGCAGGCCGAGCGTGCGCATGAGGGCGTACGCGCCCAGGGCATCCAGCATATTGTGTTCGCCCACCACTTTCAGCGTGATGTTCGTTTCAAACCCGTCCGGGCCCTCCACGTCAAAGACGGGACTGCCGGTATAGGTGTACCGGATAACCTTCGCGGTATAATCGCAGCCTTCGCCCGTGCCGTAGGTCACGCATCTGCACTTCAGGCCGGCGAACAGCGTGCGGATCCGGGGATCATCCCCCCAGCCCACGGCGATGCCGTTGTCGGGGAGCAGGGCGAGGAAACGCCCGAAAGCGTTCTGGATATCGTCGATATCCTTATAATAATCCAGATGATCTTCCTGGATATTGGTGATCAGGGCCACGGTGGGATGCATGAACAGGAAACTGGAGTGATACTCGCAGGCTTCGGCCACGAAGTACTTTCTGTCGCCGCCGATGCGCCAGTTGCCCCCGATCACGTCCACCCGTCCGCCGAGCTGGACCGTCGGGTCCAGGCCGAGGGCCACAAGGCCCTGGGCGATCATGCCGCTGACGGTGGTCTTGCCGTGGGTCCCGGCCACGCAGATCACCTCGCCGAAACCCTCCATCAGGCCGCCCAGGAGTTCAGCCCTTTCCATCTGCGGGATCCCGAGCCTTTCGGCTTCCGCGCGCTCGGGGTTGTCCGGGGCGATGGCGGCGGAATAGACGATGATCCCGGCGCCGTGCACGTTCTCAGGCCTGTGGCCGATCACCACATCGATCCCGTGATCCCGGAGCCTTTCGACCGTGTGTGACAGGGCGTTGTCGGAACCGGTCACATGATACCCCTGGCGCAGCAGCATCTCGGCCAGGCCGGACATGCTGCTCCCGCCGATCCCGATCATATGGACACGTTCGTTCTTGTGATTTGCGATGTTCATGGTATCCTCCGTTTCAATGCAGGATATCCCTGATCAGATCATACAGGAAGATCCCCGCGGATACGGCAGCGTTCAGGGATTCCGCCCCGCCCGGGATGGGGAGCCTGTACCGGTGATCGACACAGCCGCGCACAGTGTCGCTGATGCCGTGTCCCTCGTTGCCGATCACCACGCAGACCCTGCTGCCCAGCATGGGATGGCCGAAAAACTCCTCCCCGCCAAGGTCACCGGCCAGGGTGGACACTCCCTGAGCCTTGAGAGACCGCAGAGCGTCGGGGAGGTCGTCCGTAACGGACACGCGCACCCTGAAGATGCTCCCCATGCTGGCGCTCAGCGCCTTCGCGCCGTAGGGATCGGCGCACTCCCGGTCCAGATACGCCGTGCCGCCGCCGGCTGCGTCCAGGGTCCTGAGGATCGTCCCCACGTTGCCGGGATCCTGGACACCGTTGAGCGCGACGGAAAGGAACGGGTATGCGGGCCGGGGATAGAGGTGATCCTTCCGGCAGACGCAGACGATCCCCTGGGGGGTCTTCAGGCTGCTGACAGCCTGCATGACCTTCGTATCCACCAGGATGGTCTGTGTGCCGTCCCCGGGCCTGAGGCCCGACCGGTCACGCCCCTCCGGGGTCCACAGCACGGTCTCGGCCGCGCCGCAGGCCACGGCTTCGGCGGTCATTTTTCTGCCTTCCACCAGGAACAGGTCCGAGGGCTTCTCCCGGATACGGCGTATCTCCCTGATGAGGGGATTTTTCAGGCTCGTGATCTCACTGACCATCGCTGAGCATCCTTAAAGTGCGCGGCATCCCTTTGATCAGGGGCAGGATGTCGGCGGTATCGGTCTGCGTGATCCTGATATAGGGGACGGCGCAGTATGAAAGGGCCAGATCTGTCACCTCCCGCAGCGATCCCTCGGCATAGGGATGGACGGCGGAGATCAGGCCGGCACACAGTCTCAGGACAGCGGCGGGCAGCTTCCCCTGCAGCCTGCGCAGTATATCCTGCGCTTCCAGGTCGAGCTCACGGGGCCCGAAACTGTGCCTGAGCCAGGCGGCGGAGACGGGGACAGCGGCCGCGGGCAGCGGCGCTTTGAGGATGCCCTGTGCTCTGGGCAGCGGCACGAAGGCGAACGGGCTCAGATCAAAGAGGCTTTTCATCCCGTCCCCGAGTTCATATTTCACGGTGGGGACGAAACAGATCTCCGTTCCCTTCACCGCGGGCACCCCGCACGACGCGCATGTCAGATGCAGGCCGTCTGATCCTTCGGGCGCGCTTTCGGCCGTGCCGGGCATCCGGACGGGAACGCCGAAGGCGTCCTTCACCGCGTCCGCGAAAATGATCGTATCCGATCTTTCGACCGTGCTGACGGCGAATATCCCCCGGCACTGGGCGATGACGGCCATCAGGGCCGCCGCTTCCGTGCGGTTCATGGCGAAGCCGGAAGCGTGGAACGCGTCCAGGACCTGCCGGATCATTTCCTCGGGCGGCACGCACCGCCCGGCTGCCGGGAGAGGCGTGTCATCCGCCGGCCGGATCAGGGCCTCCTGTTTTTCGGTCAGCTCGTCGATGATGCGGCGCTTTTCCCCGATGATGCCGATGAGAGCGTCGAGCTCACGCTTTTTTTCGGTCTCCGCGCTTTTGATCACCTTGTCGGCATAGGCTTTCTGATCCTTTTTGGCTTC
>CACZOZ010000142.1:0-3079 GCA_902782865.1 uncultured Eubacteriales bacterium | reverse complement strand
CGCCCGTCAGGCGCTCATGGATCACCGCGGCGGCACACGCGCCGGTGCCGCAGGCCAGGGTGGGCCCGGCACCTCTCTCCCAGGTCCTGATGGTCAGGCTCCCATCCTCTTCGACCCGCACGAAGTCGGCGTTGATCCCCTCGGAAAACACCGGATGCTTCTCGATCCCGGGCCCCAGGGCAGCCACATGCTCCCGGGACACGTCATCGGTGAACACGATGCCGTGAGGCACGCCCATGAAGACGCCATGCACGGTGACTTCTTCCCCGCCCGACGTGAGGGCGACATTGTCCGGATCGATATCGGGAGCTTTGATGCCCAGCGCTTCCCGGGTAAAAACAGGCTGACCCATGTTGACCGTCACCAGGGCGTCGGCGCCGTTCATATCGACCCTGATACGCTGGAGCCCGGACAGGGTATCCACCGTCATCTCGTCGCCGGCTGCCCGGCCGCTCAGGCGGGCCGTCAGGGCCGCGCATCGGATGCCGTTGCCGCACATCTGCGCCCGGCTGCCGTCGCTGTTGTACACCGACATGAAAAAATCGGCGTTCCCGCAGGTCGACAAAAGCAGGATCCCGTCCGCGCCGATGCCCGTGTGCCTGTCGCAGATCGTTATCGCCGTCCGTCCCCAGTCCGTATCGCGGGGCGCCTCGTCCTCCCACAGGAGCACAAAATCGTTCCCGAGGCCATGGGCCTTATAAAATCTCATGCCATCCTCTCCCCATGCGCGTTAAAGCGGACACATTCCGCTTTTTCCACCGCCTCACGCATCAGTTCACCGGCATCCAGGTCTTTCTCGGCCTCTTCCACCTTTTCAAGGCGGGGCCGCGTCGCGGGATGGCGGGGGGTGAATACGGTGCAGCAGTCCTCAAAAGGCAGGTTGGATATCTCCAGGGTACCGATCTGCTCGGCACGATGGATGATCTCGATCTTGTCGAAACCGATCAGCGGCCGGAAAACGGGCATCCCGGCCACAGCGTCCGTGGCGTTGAGGGCTTCCATGGTCTGGCTGGCGACCTGTCCCAGGCTCTCGCCGGTCACCAGAGCGCCGCAGTGTTCCTTCCTGGCGATGGTCTCGGCGATGCGCATCATGCAGCGCCGCATGATGAGGGTGGTGTAGTCCTCGGGGCAGCGCTGGTGGATCGCGGTCTGTACCGCGGTGAAGGGCACGATGTACACCTTGATGCCGCAGCAGTACCCGGCCAGGATCTGCGCCAGGTCCAGCACCTTCTGCCTGGCCTGCTCACTGGTGTAAGGGAAGGAATGATAGTGCACGGCGATGAGCTCCACGCCCCTTTTGGCGATCATATAGCCCGCCACCGGACTGTCGATCCCGCCGGAAAGGAGCAGGGCCGCCTTGCCGCCGGTGCCCACCGGCATGCCGCCCGCCGCGGGCAGCACCTGGGAGTAGAGGTACGCCTTGTCCCGGATCTCCACGCGCAGCACATGATCCGGCTTACGGACGTCCACCGTGAGCGAACCGCCGGCGTTTTCGAGGATATACTCCCCGATCCGGGCGTTCAGGCCCGGAGTATCCAGGAAATAATGTTTGTCGGACCGGCGGGCGTCCACCTTGAAGGTCCCGGTAAAGGCGCTCATCATTTCCGCGGCCGCTTCCAGGACCGCATTGAAATCTTCCTTATCCATCTCCACCGCGGGGCAGACGGAATGCACGCCGAACACTTTCCTGATCCTCAGGACCGCCTCGTCCCTGTCCTCGTAACCGCGGACCAGGATCCGGGCGTCATGCAGCGTCACCTCGGCGCCGGTACCTTCCAGGCTCTGGCGCACCCGCTGCACCAGGGCCCGCATGAACTGGGGCCTGTTCAGGCCCTTCAGATAGATCTCACCGTATTTGACAAGAATGATATCGCTTTTCATTTTCCCTCCGGATCATCTGCGTTGAAAGGGGGCCCACAGGGCATGCTGCCTGGCGATCTCCTCCGCCGCCTCGTCCATTTCCTCCAATGTGTTATCGGGGCTCAGGCTGAAGCGCAGGGCGCTCTCCGCCAGGGCCGGCCTGACATGCATGGCTTTGAGCACGGGGCTGATCTTCTGCTTGCGGGACCCGCAGGCGGAGCCCACCCCGATGTAGATCCCCGCGGTCTCCAGGGCATGGACCATCGTTTCCGAGCGCACGGGCGGCAGGGACATGTTGAGGATATGGGGCGCGGCCGCCGGACTGCCGGGAAGGGGGCCGTTCACTTTGGCGCCGGGCACGGCTCCCATGAGCCGCTCATAAAGCCGGGCCTTGACTTTCGCCATATCATTGTCCCTCGGATAAGCGTTCACGGCGGCTCCGAGGCCCAGGATGCCCGGGATGTTCTCCGTCCCGGAACGCAGTCCCTTTTCCTGCCCGCCGCCGTAGATCCTGGGCGCGAGCCTGAAACCGGAACGCGTCACCAGGGCGCCCATGCCCTTGGGCCCGCGGATCTTATGCGCGGAGAGGGCATAGCTGTCGATCTTCAGGCGGTCCATAGACATCGGGACGCGCAGGAACCCCTGTACACCGTCCACATGGAGCGCCGCGTCGGGACACAGCCGGTCTCTGAGCGCCGCGATCTCCTTCAGCGGGCTCACGGCTCCGGTCTCGTTGTTGACCTGCATCACGCAGATCAGCTTCACATCTTCCCGGAGAAGCTCCGCCAGGGCCTCCAGATCAGGCAGGCCCTCCCCCGTCAGGGGGATCTCCTCAGCCGTCACATAGGGCACGGCACGCACCGCTTCCCTGACAGCCGGATGCTCCCCGGCGGTATAGAGCACCCGTCCCTGCCTCTGGCCGCTCAAGTGGCCCATCACCGCCAGGTTGTCGCTCTCCGTGCCGCCGGAGGTGAAGATGACCTGCCCTCCCGGGCAGTTCAGCTCTTTGAGCAGCAGCGCGCGGACCTCGTCCACGCGCACCTTTACCTTTGCCGAAGGCGCGTATAGGGCGGAGGGATTGAAAAAATCCTCCGTCATGGCCTCGGTCATCGCCGCGACCGCTTCGGGGCATACCCTGGTGGTCGCGCTGTTATCCAGATAGATCAATCAGTGCCTCTTTCGTTCGTCACAGATCGGGGGATACGCGTCAGTTGATCTG
>CACZOZ010000141.1:0-3378 GCA_902782865.1 uncultured Eubacteriales bacterium | reverse complement strand
CGTTTGTTCAAAGCGGCCATCAGCATACAGCCGACCCAGTACGCCACCGCGTACCAATAGCCCGGCGTGGTCATTTGCTCACCTCGTTGATGTAGTTGTTCAGCGCGTCCAGCAGCGGTTTTTTCCGGGCCCGGCTCACCTGCACGGGAACACCGTTCACCATGGCATCCGCGCCTGCCAGTCCCTCCCCGCCCGTGATGCTGTCCACATATTCCAGGTTGACCAGGCTGCATTTGCTGCAGCGGAAAAAGCCCGCGTCCTCCAGCTGGCTCTCCACATCCGACAGCGCACCCTTGCTGTGCACATCCCCCTGCAGGGTATGATACACCAGGTCATGGTTCTGCACTTCCACCCAGGTGATCTGGGACGCCCGCAGCTTTTTCATCCCGGAATGCACCGGCACCATCAGATATTTTTCCGTGCGCTTGCGCATGCGTGCCACAGCCCGCTGGATGCGCTGGGAAAAAGAAAAGTAGCTGACCGGTTTGAGCACATAATCCAGAGCGTCCACCGTGTAGCCCTTCATAACGAACTGCGGCATATTGGTGATGAAGATCATCACCACTTCCTCATCCACTTTGCGGATACGCTCTGCCGCGCTCATGCCGTCCATCACCGGCATTTCGATATCCATCAGGATGATGTCATAGCGCGCGGAATAATCCTCCGTGATCTCATCCCCGTCGGAAAACACGGATATCTGAAAACTTTCGCCTGTTTCTTTTTCATACTGCGCCAGGTAATCCTTTAGCTGGCGCCGATACGACTCGTCGTCTTCCACCAGAGCGACGCGGATCATGCTTCATCACCTCCGCGGGATCCGTTTGAGAAAAAGTATATCATCTCGATCCGCATTCAGCAAGCCCGCGGCGTTCTCTTACAGGGCTTTATGAGCCGTAAAGATCGGTCAGCGCCCGCAGGATCCTGTCCATATGGAGACGCACCCCTTCGTCGGACAGATGGTTGTCGATGAGGTAACACTGCCACCCGGGATACAGGCTGTCCTCGATGGACAGAAGGAACTTTACGGGCAAAAGCTCCCTCAGATACGCATCCAGCGCCTGCCGGGCGTCATAAGTGCTTTCTTCCGTCAGGGCGGAATGATTCCTTGGCGCGTAGGCGAAGAGCACTTCCACCCCCCGCACCTGAAACTCGTTATAGACCTGCCTGAGCGCGGTCACGGTCTCAGGCGGGAACGACGCGGGAGTATAATCCGCCCGGTAGGTCTGCAGCAGTTCATCCCTGTCCCCGTTGGGCCGGGGCAGGGTGTAATCCCCGTATCGGTTATAAGTCGGGGCCGGTACCGCGCTGCCGTCATCGTCATACCGGCGGGGCGTTTCCTCATACCGGTGCGCGGTCATCATGCGGCGCGCGTGGAGGAAATCGGACAGACTGGAAAACACCTGACTGTACTCTCTCAGATCCAGCAGGGACACACAGGCCCAGTCAGCCTCGGCCATGTTCCAGAACCTCTCATCCAGGGCATCGGACTCACAGAACTGGGTCCTGACCGTGTCGAATTCCGGCGCGGAGATGAGGATATCGCCCGGGCCCATGAAGCATTCCATGAGGCGGTACTGGGGCAGCATGTTCGTATAGGCGTATACCCCCATATTCACCGGAGTGAAGGACGGGAAAGCCGCCTGAAGCTTCTCACTGTCATAGGCGTATCTCGTGGCGCTCCCCCCCGCCAGGACGATCTTGGGCACTTCCGAGTGCAGGCGCAGCCAGTCGAGCTTGTCGGCGAAGGCGCCGAAATAGCTGACGGAATAGCGCGGCGACGTGGCGGCGCCGATATGCAGTGTCTTCAGATCCCGGCAGGACGCGAAAGACTCTTCATAAACATAGTAGAGGCTGTCGTAGAGCCAGAGCTCCTGTAAACCGCTGCCAGAAAACGCGCCCTGCTCGACGGCGAACAGCGTGGGCGGCAGGACCGCCGTGATGATCTGCGATCCCCTGAACGCGTCCTTCACGATACGCCTGACAGGCAGGCCTCCCAGCATATCCGGCAGTGCCAGCACGCTTCCCGATCCCGTCCGGCCGGTCACCCAGGCCTCGCCGTTCTTTTCCTCCCAGAGGAGTTCCGTTTCCGGCGTCTGAGGGAGCCATTTCATGTACAGCGTTTTCCCGTCCGCGCTGTCGGTACGGCTGCCAAAGGGGATATCCTCCCCGGTACCGTCCGGGGACGTATTCCAGCACAGAGGCACATGGCCTTCCCGCCTGAACAGATTCTGTCCCAAAGGCGTATTGGTGCGCAGATGGGATGCCGAGACCGGGAAGGACACGATCGTTCCCGTCCCGTCGACATTCACCCCCCCGTTGGCGTCCGCGATCATGACCTGTGAAACAGGCTGTTCCTCCGCCGGAGGAGGAGACGGCAGCTCTTCCGTCTCTCCTGCCGGCCGGATACGGGCGGCATGAAGGCTCCAGAAATAACCGGTCTGATACAGGCTGTAGGACGAAGCGGGGACCCGGACCAGAGCGCCGGTCCCCTCGAGCAGGCCCTCCCCCACGCTGCACCGAGAAGGGCTGGGCTGGAGCAGGACCAGATCCCGAAGGGCCGTACAGCCAGCGAAAGAACCGTTTTCCACACGCCTGACGGAGAGCGGCAGGACGATCTCTTCCACGACGGTATTCCCTGAAAACAGAGCCGGTGAAAACGCCGTGACCGGCAGACCGTCCATCTCACCGGGGACCTGAAGATGGGTCCGGCTCTTCCCTTCCGGTTTGAGCGCCGTCAGATACGCTTCCCCATCCCGTTCCTCATACAGGAAAAGATCCGCGTCCGGACCCAAGACCGCCTCCGATCTTTCATTCAGGCCTGAAGGTGGGGTGGGCAGAGCAATGGAAACGCTTCCCGGAATACCCAGCTCTTTTTTTAGGTTTTCCGCCAGTCGGGCCGTATAAACGACCGCGCCCGCGGCATTCAGATGAAAATTGGTATCGAAAAACCACGCGCTGTCAAGGATACCGTCCTCCGGAACGCCCAACACCGGAAAGGCCAGCCGGGACGCGAGGTATTCGGCAAAAGCCGGGGCGTTTTCCCTCTCCGCTGCCGAAACGGCCGCGGCGTTCATCGGGCCGAACAGATAATACACCTTCGCGCCCCTGTGCCGGCAGACATCGGCAAAAGCGTTCATTTCCCGGATAAAGCCGGGCGAGATCATATCCGGATCGAACATTACAGGCATGTCCGGATCGTATCCCCCGGGCATGATGTTTCCTTCACGGCCCTCGGCGGTCAGATCCCCCCGGACGGTAAAGTGATCCCGGGCATAGACCCCATCCCCCCGCGGCGCGTTCCCGTGAAGAAAGAAGGACAGCTTCTCCGCCGCGAAAGGCAGCGCGTCCCCGATCAAGCCTTTCAGTTTTTCTCCG
>CACZOZ010000140.1:0-3920 GCA_902782865.1 uncultured Eubacteriales bacterium | reverse complement strand
GTCCCTGTCATTGCGCCGGATCAGGGCGTCATTGGCCTCGTCGACGCCGTCGAGCACCTCCACCATGGACTCCGTAGCTTCTTTATAAGCGAATTCCTGCCTGACAGCGATCTTCACAAAGCTGTCGAATTCCTTGATCTTGTCCTCTACGCCGCTGACGCTGCCCTCAGCCGTCATCTTATCCTGCAGGGTCTTAAGGGTCCGGTTGAAGCTCTCGCGCCCGTCCCGGCGGCGTTCCTTGTTGTTGAGCAGCATCGCTTCCGTCAGCTGCCGGCCGATGCGCATCACGGGATTGAGCGCGCTCAGGGGATCCTGGAAGACCATGGCGAGGCGGTGTCCGCGAAGATTGTGGAACTCCTCCTCGGGGATCTTCAGCAGATCCTTTCCGTCATAGATGATCTCGCCGCCGTCCACCATGGCGTTGCCGGCCAGGATACCCATGACGGCGCGGGTGGTCACCGATTTGCCGGAACCGGATTCGCCAGCGATCGCCAGCGTCTCCCCTTCCTGCAGGTCAAAGGATACATCCCTCACGGCGCGGACCGCACCGTTGGTGGTACGGAAAGATATGGTCAGATTTTTGACTTCCAGCTTTGCCATCAGTTATCCGCTCCTCTCAGAGAAGGATTCAGCGCGTCACGCAGACCGTTGCCGAACAGGTTGAAGGATATCTCGAGTATGGCAATGAAAATGGCCGGGAACATGATGATGTGCGGATACGTGTTCAGGTAGCCGTTTCCGTTCGCCAGCATGGTGCCGATCGAGGTGACCGTGGACGAGGTATCCAGGTTGATGATGTGCAGATAGCTCAGCATGGATTCTGAAAAGATCACGCCGGGGATGGTCATGACGGCGCCCGTCACGATGGTGCCCAGGGAGTTCGGGAAGATATGCTTGAAAATGATCCGCCTGTCTTTGGCGCCCAGGGTGCGGGCAGCCAGCACGTACTCCTGGCCTTTGAAACGGTAGAACTGAGTCCTGACCCGGGCGGCTGTACCCACCCAGCCCGTCATGATGAACGCGAAAAGGAGGGATACCACAGGCCCCACTTTGCTGGCAAGGTGCAGCTGGAACAGGGTCGCGACCACCATGAAGGGCACACTGGCCAGGATATCGGAAATACGCTCCATCACCATGTCCACCGCTCCGCCGTAATAGCCTTCCACGGAGCCGTAGATGATGCCCAGCAGGAAGTTGATCGTCGCCACACATACGGCGAGGATCAGGGAGAACCTGGCGCCTACCGCCAGACAGGTGATGATATCCTGCCCGTACTGGTTCGTGCCGAACAGGAAGGAAGCGTGGAAACCGTTTTTATAATAGAAGTACTCGTCATAGTCGACGCGGACCCGGTAGCCTGTCTGGTTTTTCTGAGCGTAGGTATAATATACGCCGTTCTCGCCGTCCCCCGCGATACGATGACTGGTGTAGCCCGCTTTCTGAGGATCGTCGCTGGAAAGATAATTCGGGATATAATCCCCGTTTTCGTCCAGAAGGGGAGCGCCGGAATTGCCCTGGCTCTCATCCCTGAGCTTGTACCAGAAATTGGCGCCGTCGTTGCCGCGCACGAAATGCTTGTTCTGCGTCGCGGCCAGAGGATAAAACACCTGGATGCCGGTATCGTCCTGATACTTCATCAGAGCCCTGTATTCCGCCTCGCTCAGGTTCACGTACACGAAGCCGACGGAATTGTAGGTGTCGATCCGCAGTTTGTAGAACGTCTCCCCCGTGGAATCTTTGAAAGTGTCATATACCTTCATCACGGCGGACTTGCCGTTTTCCTGGCCGATCGCGTTCAGGTAAAGATATCCGTCCGCGTTCTGCTCATCGTTCTTTCCCCCGTCCCAGAAACCGCTGCCGCTGAACAGACCGGCTTTCGGAAGGACGGTCTTGTAGTACCCGTCCCGGAACGTGATCGTATAATGAGAGACCACCGGCACGATCAGCGCGAAGAAGAGCAGCAGCAGGATCAGAACGAACGCGACAACCGCGCTTTTATTGGTGCGGAACCTGTTCCAGGCATCGCCCAGATATCCGACGGCTTTCGTCTGCAGCCGCTCGTCATGGATCCGGTCGTCCCGCTGTACGAATTCGAATTTTTCTTTGGGTATCTCCCTGATCATTTTCTCATCCATCATTTTTTCGACCCCATTCTGATCCTAGGATCAATAAATCCGTAGCTGATATCGATCACGATGCCGGACGCCAGACCGATCAGCGTATAGAAGATATTCAGCGCCATAAAGAAGTTATAGTCGCGGACATTGATGGAATTGACATACAGGTTGCCGATACCGGGGATCCCGAAAATATTCTCGATGATCATGGAACCGCCCAGGATGCCGATGAATTCACCGATGATCATGGGCAGGATGACCACCATGGCATTCCGCATGGCGTGCCGGGAGATCGCCTGAGCCTTCGTGAGGCCCTTGGTGCGCGCCAGGAGCATGTAATCACCCGTGAGCACTTCGGAAAGTTCGGCGCGGGTATAGCGCGTGAAGCCGGCGATCGATCCGAAGGAAAGGCTCATGATGGCGGGCACCATGGAAAGAAACATTTTTCCGCTGAAAAGGGAGCCCGCCTGGCTCAATGATGCCAGCTGCAGCGGGAACCAGTTCAGGCGGAAACAAAAGATATACTGCACCAGGAAAGCATATACATAGCTGGGCACTGAAATGAACACCATGACCAGGGTGGATATCACCGCGTCCTGCCACTTGTTCTTTTTCAGCGCAGCGTAAATTCCGAGTCCAAGCCCCAGAGGGATCGAGATCAGTATCGAGTAAAGATTCACCACGATGGTGTAGGGAAGTTTCTGCATCATCACGTCCCAGATGCCCAGGCCTTCGTACATCTGCTCGCCCACGCCCCAGTCCCATTCCGTGAAGATGCTCTTAAGGTACAGGAAAAACTGCACCATGATGGGCTTGTTGTAGCCCATTTTTTCGCGTTTCGCCAGGACGAGGTTGATATCCCGTCCCATTTCACGCACCGCCGGCAGCGGCAGCAACTTGATCAGCACAAAGCACATGACCGTAATGACGAACATCGTCAGGAACATGTACAGTATACGTTTGATAACATACTTGGTCATTCCATGCACCTCTTACGCATGTAGGATCGAGCCGTGCCCGTGAGTTTAAGTCCGTCCGATCGGGATGTATCCATTATTTTTTTCAAAAGGGATATCAGGGTATCGTCCGGCCTTCCATTAAATGGGTCTCTCTTAACAACGGCATAGGGCATGGGGGTAGACCCCATGCCCGAGCCGTCATTTGATCAAACTGCCTTTGATCTGTTCAGATCAATACACCAGGGTGTTGTTGGCAATGTAGTCGGCCCACTCGGCGTCATCGTAATTGTAGGTGACGAACTCCAGACCGCCGAAACCGATCAGGGTCAGATAGACGTCGGAAGCGTTGTTGATCTTCTGGCTGTCCAGGCTGGCCACGTTGCGGTAGTACAGGGAGGTGGTGGTGAACCAGTTCAGGAAGGCATGTTCCACGCCGGCCACGATCTCGCAGCGGGTGCTGTAGGCGTAATCAGCGAAAGCGCCCAGCTTCTCGAAGATCACGGGCACATCGGCGGTCGCGTTGTTGGCCCACATGGCCCAGTGCTGCAGAGTGTCGGTCAGTTCGCCGATCTCGCCGCCGAAGTCGAAGGTGACCATGATCTTGGAGGTGTCATAGCCAAACTCCATCTGGTTGCCGGAACCGTCGGAAGCGTCGCAGTAGCAGCGGGCAAACACGCCGAAGGGATCCATGGTGGCGCCGCCCCAGGTGGTGAAGATCATGTCCGCGCCGCCGGAGTAGTTGGTCTCGTAGTAGTCGGCGTCGGGGGTCATGGTCATGTCGATCTTGCCCTCGAACTTGCTGCCCTTCACGGCCTCAGTCAGCTGGGTCTTGAAGTAGTTGTAC
>CACZOZ010000139.1:0-3642 GCA_902782865.1 uncultured Eubacteriales bacterium | reverse complement strand
GACGGATCAGCTCAAGGGCGAGTTCCTCCTGCCGATCTATATCGGCGGCCTCCTGGAAAAGGGCGAGGCGCGGGTGAAGGTGCTCCGCTCCCACGACAAGTGGTTCGGCATGACCTATTCCCAGGATATCGCCTCCACCAAGGAGGAGATCGGCAAGCTGGTGGCCAAAGGGACCTACCGGGAAGACCTGTATTCCGATCTGGGCTGATATAAAATCGTTCCGCGCATCGAAAGACCGGCCTGACACGCGTTTGTCAGGCCGGTCTTCTGTCCGGAGAGGCGGTGATGTCCCGGGTCAGAAACTGATCTTTCCCAGCACCGCGGGATGAGCGGCGCCGGTCACACTGGGCACGTTGCCGCACTGCCCGTGGACGCATTCGCTGGCCAGGATGGCGAAGGCCACGGCTTCCTTGGCCTCGCTGTCGAACCCTAAGTCCTCATTGGTCATGACGGGGATGTCAAGGCATTCCCGCATGGCCCTGAGCAGGGTCGGGTTGCGGCTGCCGCCCCCGCCCACCACGATCTCATCCGGCTTCACGGCGCAGAAGCGCTCCACCGAGACGCGGATGCACTCCGCCGTGAAGCGGGTCGCGGTGGCCATCAGGTCCGCGCCGCTCAAACCGAAAGCGCGGGCCTTTTCCATCAGGGCGTCCACGTATTTCTCCCCGTAATCCTCCCTGCCCGTGCTCTTGGGCGGGGCTTTTTTCAGGTAGGGATCCTCGAGCATTTCACTGAGCAGCCGGGCGCACACGCGCCCGGACGCGGCCATGGCCCCGTCCCGGTCATACCGCTCCCGGCCCCCGGTCAGCCGGCTCATGATCTGGTCCATCACCATGTTGCCCGGGCCGGTATCGAAGGCGAAGACCGCTTCGGGGCCTTTGCCCGCGGGCAGGACAGTCAGGTTGCCGATGCCGCCGATGTTCTGCAGCCCCACGCTGCGGTCCGTCCGGCGGTAGAGCAGGTACTCGGTATAGGGCACCAGGGGGGCCGCCTGTCCTCCGGCGGCCATGTCCCGCACCCGGAAATCACTGACCACCGGGCAGCCCAGGCCCTCGCTGATCACGGAGGGCTCGCCCAGCTGCAGCGTGCCCCGGCCGGGCCGGCCCAGGTAAGGTACGGGGAAGGGGATGTGGTGGACGGTCTGGCCATGGCTGCCCACCAGGTCCACCTGTTCCGGGGCGATCCCCGCTTTTTCGCATACCTTCAGGCAGGCTTTCAGGCATTCCTCGCCCAGGCGGAAATGGAACAGCGCCAGGTCCCGGCTGCCGCCCTGGTCCCCGGCCGCCAGGCGCAGGATCTCACGGCGCATCTCATCCGTGTAGGGGAGGGTCTCAAAAGCCAGGGTCTCCACCCGGATATCCGTCGAGTATCCGGTGATGCGGGTCAGGGCGGCGTCCATCCCGTCGGCAGAGGTGCCGCTCATGAGGCCGATGACCAGCAGAGAGTCCTTCTCCGTCAGGGGTCTGAGCAGATCCATCGAACATACCTCCTTGTTTTATATCTGTCCGTTCGCGCGCAGGGCAAAGACACAGTCGTTGACCGCCCTCCTGAATTCCGTCAGGATCTTCACATCCCCGTCGGGGAAAAAGAGCCTGTTGGTAAAGATGACCGTGCCGATATCGTATCCTCGGGAAAAATAGATGCAGGTCCCCGTGAAGCCCGTGTGGCCGCAGCCTTCGGGATAGATCCGCCCGGTCTCGAGCCCCAGGCCCCTGGTGGGCGCGGTCTTTTGCTCCCTCTGGGCTTCAAGGAACAGGTCCGACGGGGCGTTCATGTAGTACCGGCACAGGATCTCGTAACTGAGAGCGTCCGCGAAGATGCCCGCGTGGCCCGCTTCGTCATGAAAGTAATAGTGGCTGTTCCCGTCGTTCACCGTGCCGATGACGGGCACGCCCAGAGGACGGAAGCCGTCAAAGGGGATGCCCCGTTCCCGGCACATGCCCATCTCGATCCTGTTCCCGAGATCCGACGGGACCAGGGGCCAGGTGAGGGGCGGATGATAGACCATCCGGGGGATCCGCAGTCGGTCGGTGAGGTCCTCCTTGAGGCACTTTGCCAGGGGCTTTCCCCGGAGCCGCTCCAGCAAAAGGCCCAGCAGCATGAAGTTCAGGTCGGAATAGACCATGCCCCGCGTGGGCTCCGTGTGCTCCAGGGCGTACCGGAACACCGTGAAAAAGGGCTCGTCCCTCCGGGAATAGAAGGGATACCAGTCCACGATGGTGGAGGTGTGGGTCAGAAGATGGTACAGCGTGATGCCTTCAAGGCGCTTTTTCAGATACTCATCCTCCCGGATCTCACTGAAAAGATCCGTGAGGGGCGCGTTCAGATCCAGGCGGCCCTCCCCGATCAGGAACAGGATCTGGGTGGCCGTGGCGATCTTGGTGAGGCTGGCGACGTCAAAGACGGAGCCTTCCTCCGCATCCCCGGCGCAGAGCACCGCCAGGGTCTCCCGGCTGTTGAACACCCGCACACAGGCGGAGGGAAAATACTTTTTATCGCGGTACTGTTCCACGATGGGGCGGACAGCGTCCAGGATGATCTTTTCCGCGGTCATCGGTCTAACTCCTCCTTTCGGCCAGGGCATCGGCGATGCGGCCCCCGGCGCTCTCAAGGAGCGCGCGGGCCTCCGGGGCGTCCACCCCCGCCTTGAGCATCACGATGGCGGTCTTGCAGTGCCACCCGGCCTCCCCAAGCGCCCTCAGGGCTTCTTCCGGGGAGACGCCCGCGGCTTCCCGGACGATGCCTTCGGCCCGGGCCCTGAGCTTTTCGTTGGTGGGCTTCACGTCCACCATCAGGTTGCCGTATACCTTGCCCAGCCTGATCATCACGCCGGTGGACAGCATGTTCAGCACCATTTTCTGGCAGGTACCGCTCTTGAGCCGTGAGGAGCCGGTGATGACTTCCGGCCCGGGTACCGGGGCGATGGTGATGTCGGCGTGCCCGCTCATTTCACTTCCGGCGCAGCAGGTCAGGGCGATGACCGGCGCGCCGCAGCCGCGGGCATGATCCATCGCGCCGATCACGTAGGGCGTGCGCCCGCTGGCGGCGATGCCCACCAGCGCGTCCTTTTCGCCGAAACCGCGAGCTTCCAGATCCCGGGCGCCGGCTTCCCTGTCGTCTTCCGCACCTTCGACGGCCTGGGTGACGGCCCGTTCCCCGCCGGCGATGAGGGCCACCACCAGCGCCGGATCCACGCCGAAAGTCGGGGGACACTCCGCCGCGTCCAGGACCCCCAGCCGACCGGAAGTGCCCGCCCCGGCATAGAACAGCCGGCCGCCCTGCCGGAGCCGGTCACAGATCACGTCGACCGCCCGGGCGATGCGGGGCAGTTCCTTCTCCACGGCCTCGGCGCACCGGCGGTCCTCCCGGTTGATCAGGGTGACCATTTCCAGGGTGCTCTTTTCGTCGATATGCTGCGTGGCGGGGTTGCGCTTTTCCGTATCGAGCCTGTTCAGTTCCATCGCATGCCTCCCGGACAAAGGTCCTCCGGTCCGAAAGCGGCCGGTCTTGGCAGACCGGCCGTCGGATCCTGAAGGGGGATCGGTGGATCAGGGACGCCACTTGGTGCCGTCGGCGAAGGTGACTTCCGTGATCTCGATCTTGACTTTTTTGGTGTCGTTGTGCACCCAGTACTCCCAGTAG
>CACZOZ010000138.1:0-4809 GCA_902782865.1 uncultured Eubacteriales bacterium | reverse complement strand
CTGCTCAAATCAGTGGAAGCGATCCGCCACGAGGTGGGCACCTGCTACCGCTGCCACGAGGTGGTGGAACCCATGGTCAGCAAGCAGTGGTTCGTGAAGATGGAGCCCCTGGCCGGCCCGGCGATCGAAGCCGTGAGGAGCGGTGAGACCCGTTTCGTGCCGGAGAGGTTCAGCAAGATCTACTACAACTGGATGGAGAACGTGCGCGACTGGTGCATCAGCCGTCATCTGTGGTGGGGGCACCGCATTCCCGCCTGGTACTGCGACACCTGCGGCGAAACGATCGTGTCCCGCGAGGATCCGGCGGCCTGCCCGCACTGCGGCGGCGCTCTCCGCCAGGATGAGGACGTGCTGGACACCTGGTTCTCCTCGGCGCTCTGGCCCTTCTCCACGCTCGGCTGGCCGGAGGAGACCGAAGACCTGAAGTACTTCTATCCCACCAGCACGCTGGTGACGGGCTACGATATCATCTTCTTCTGGGTCGCCAGGATGATCTTCTCCGGTGTGGAGCAGATGGGCAAGGCCCCCTTCGACACGGTGGTGATCCACGGCCTGGTGCGCGACGCCCTGGGGAGAAAGATGTCCAAGTCCCTTGGCAACGGCATCGATCCCCTGGAGATCATCGACAAGTACGGCGCGGACGCGCTGCGCTTCTCCCTGGTGCAGGGCATCAGCCCGGGCAATGATACCCGGTTCAGCACGGAAAAGGTGGAGATGGCCCGCAACTTCGCCAACAAGATCTGGAACGCCGCCCGTTTCGTGATGATGAACTGCCCCGACGAGGTGCAGGAGGTGGATACATCGGCCCTGCGCCTGGAGGATCAGTGGATCCTGACCCGGTATCAGGAGACCGTCAGGCAGGTGACCGCCAATTTCTCCGAAGCGGACTACGGCCTTGCCGCCCAGAAGATCTATGACTTCGCCTGGAGCGAGTTCTGTGACTGGTACATCGAAATGAGCAAATCCGGCCTGAACGGCGATGATGCCGCCCGCAAGGCCAATGTGCAGGCGGTGCTCATCACCGTGCTCAGCGGCCTGACGCAGCTGCTGCATCCCTTCATGCCCTTCATCACCGAGGAGATCTACGCGTACCTGCCCGGGCATAAGGGAGAATCCTGCATGCTCAGCGCCTGGCCTCAGGTGAGGGATGAGTGGGACAGCCCGGCGGAAGCGAAAATGATGGACGATGTCATGGACATGATCCGCTCCATCCGCAACCTGCGCGCCGGGATGAACGTCCAGCCCGGGCACCGCGCCCAGCTGATGGTCCATCCCTCCGGGGATATGGGCCCGGTCCTTATGTCCCAGGAAAACGCCTTCAGGCGCCTGGCGGGCGTGAGCACGCTGTCGATCCTGCCGGAGGACAAAACGCCGGAGGGCAACACGGTCACGGCTGTGTGCGCCGCCGGGGAATACTTCATCCCTCTGGGAGAACTGGTGGATATCGCCGCGGAGCTCAAGCGCCTCACGAAAGAAAAGGACAGGCTCCTGGACGAGATCCGTCGGGGCGAAGGCAAGCTCAGCAACGCCGGCTTCGTCGCCAAAGCGCCCCAGCAGCTGGTGGAGGCCGAAAAGCAGAAGATCCTGAAGAACCGGGAGATGCTGGCCACCCTTGAGAACCGCATCGGGAAACTCCATGAATAATACAGGGTACCATGTGCCTGTCATGGCAACGGAGGTGATCTCCGCGCTCTCTCCACGCCCCGGCGGCGTCTACGCGGACGGGACCCTGGGCGGCGGCGGCCACAGCGAGCTCATCCTCCGGGCCATGGAGGGCCGCGGCGCGCTGTACGGGATCGACCGGGATGAGGAAGCGATCCGTTTCGCTTCCGCCCGGCTGAGCGCGTACGGCGCTTTTCATCCGATCCACGGCAATTTCCATGACGTGGCATCGCTCCTGCCGCCCGGCACGGCGCTGTCCGGCGGCCTGATCGACCTGGGGGTGTCATCCCATCAGCTCGATGAGGCGGACCGGGGCTTCAGCTATCATGAGGACGCTCCCCTGGACATGCGCATGGACAGGAGCCGGGGCATGACGGCGGCGGATTATCTTTCGTCGGTCGATGAAAAGGAACTGACGCGCGTGCTGCGCGATTACGCGGACGAGAAATGGGCTGCCCGGATCGCGTCGGTGCTGTGTGAGAAAAGAAAGGCCGCGCCGATCCGGACCACGATGGATCTGGTGCGCGTGGTGGACGCGGCGATCCCCAAGGCGGTCCGCATGAAGGATCCCGGGCACAGCGCCAGAAGGACCTTCCAGGCGGTGCGCATCGCGGTGAACGATGAGATAGCGCCTCTTGAAAAGGCCCTGCGGGACTGGGTGGACTGCCTTGAACCGGGCGGCCGTCTGTGTGTGATCACTTTTCATTCCATCGAGGACCGCATCGTCAAGAACACATTCCGGAGCCTGCAGTATCCCTGCGTGTGTCCGCCGAAAGCCCCGGTATGCACCTGCGGAAGGAAGCCGGTGGGCAGGGTGCTTTTCGGCGGTGCCGTCAAGCCCGGCGAAGCTGAAACGCAGGCCAATCCGAGGGCCCGCAGCGCTCTGCTCCGGGTGTTTGAGAAGGCGGGTGCTGATCTGACATGAGCACGCTTTACGTGGTGGCGACCCCCATCGGCAATCTGAAGGATATGAGTCCCCGCGCTCTGGAGACGCTCAGGCAGGTGTCTCTGATCGCGGCGGAGGATACCCGGGTCACGATGAAGCTCCTGAGCGCTTTTGATATCCATACGCCCCTCGTGTCCAGCCACCGGCACAACGAAAGCGGCGTGGCGCCTCATATCGTCGAAAGGATGCTCCGGGAGGATATCGATGCCGCCCTGGTGACGGACGCCGGCACTCCCTGCGTATCCGATCCCGGATGGGCCCTGGTGAACAGGTGCAGGGAAGAGGGGATCGATGTCGTTGCCGTGCCCGGTCCCTGCGCGGCGGCCGCGGCTCTGGCTGTCAGCGGGTTCGAGGTCACGGAGTTTTCGTTTTACGGTTTCCTGCCCAGGGAAAAGCGTCCTCTGGAGGAAAAACTCCGCGCCATCGGGGAAAGAGGGATCTGCGCGGTGGTCTATGAATCGCCGTTCCGCGTCAAAGACCTGGTGGAGGCTGTGCGGGATACGCTTCCCGGCGCGCGGTTGTGCCTGTGCGCGGAAATGACCAAGCTCCATGAGCGCTCCTACAGGGGCACGCCCGGCGAGGTGCTTTCCCTTCTTACGGCGGACACGAACAGCGCCAAAGGTGAGTACTGCCTGGTGTTGGACGTGAAAAACGTACCTGCTCCGGAAAAAGAGGAGCCCGTATCGACTCCGGAAGCGCTGATCTTCGAACAGCTGCTCGCGGGGGCATCCCTGAAAGAGGCCCGTGCACGAGCACAGGAAAAGGTGGGCAAGAACAAGGCTTACGCCGCTTCTCTCCGGGTCAAGAGATTTCTTGAGGAGCAGGCCGAAGCGGGATCGGGATCCGATGAGTGACACGAAGGGAGATTTCTCCAAGGGAAGCATACTGAAGATCATCATCCGCCTGGGACTTCCGATCACCCTGGCGGAGCTGGTGCATGTGCTCTACAATATCGTTGACCGGATCTATATCGGCAATATGCCCGGGAACGGTACCCTGGCCCTGACGGGACTGGGGATATCCTTCCCGCTGATCACCCTGATCAACGCGTTTGCCAATCTTTTCAGCACGGGCGGGGCCACCCTGGCCACCATCGCCCGGGGAGAAGGGGATGACCTCAAGGCGCAGTCCATCACGAACTGCGCCTTTACCATGCTCCTGATGACGGGCGCTTTCCTTTCGGCTGTCATGTTTCTGGGAGCGCCCCTGTTCCTTGTATGGCTGGGCGGGGACAGTCTCACCCTGTCCTTTGCCCTCGACTATCTCCGCGTCTATGTCCTCGGGACCGTCCCGGTGCTCATCAGCCTGGGGATGAATCCCTTCATCAACGCTCAGGGGTTTCCCAGGGAGGGCATGATCACCGTCGTCCTGGGCGCGGCGCTGAATATCGCCCTGGATCCGCTGTTCATCTACACTTTCGGCATGGGCGTCTCCGGCGCCGCTCTGGCAACGGTCATTTCCCAGACCGCCAGCGCCCTTTGGGCCCTCGTCTTCCTCCACGGCCGCCGGCCTTCCGTCCGCCTGACGGGCCTTGAACTGGACCGCGGTCACATCCTCAGCATGATCCGTCTGGGCATGACGGGCTTTACGTTCAAGATGACCAACAGCGTCACTCAGGCCGTCGTCAACCTGACATTGAGGGCCTGGGGCGGCGCCCTGAGCACCCTGTATATCGGGGCCGTGAGCCTGATCAATTCGGTACGGGAGATCATCAGCCTCCCGTCCGGCGGCCTTACCACGGCAGGCCAGAGCGTGACGAGCTACAATTACGGTGCCGGGCTCAGGCACCGCGTGTCCGAGAGCATCAGGGTCACTCTCACCGAGAGCCTTCTGATCAACACGGTGCTGTGGGCCCTGGTGATGTTTTTTCCCCGGCTGCTCCTGTCGGTGTTCTCTTCGGATGAGGAGCTCATCGATCTTACCGTGCACTGCGCGCGCATCTATTTCGGCGCGTTCCCTTTCATGGCGCTCCAGACCTCCGGGCAGACCACCTTCGTGGCGCTGAACCGTTCAGGCTGCGCGCTGTTTTTCTCTCTTTTGCGCAAGATCGTCCTCGTGGCTCCCTTCACGCTCCTGCTGCCGGCTCTGGGGCTGGGTGCGGACGGTGTGTTCTGGGCGGAGTTTTTGAGCCAGGTCATCGGGGCCACTGCCTGCTTTACCACCATGTATCATCTGATCTGGAAGAAAATGAAAGCCTGACG
>CACZOZ010000137.1:0-7702 GCA_902782865.1 uncultured Eubacteriales bacterium | reverse complement strand
GCGGGGCCAGCGGGGATCGGTCACCAGGTCCACCTGGGGGCCGTACATGGCGTTGATGCCCTGGGCGACCCACATCTGGCGGTCGACCTCGGCGTAGTCGCGGATCGCGTCATAGTTGCCGTCACCCATCGCGGCGGCAGCCAGGCCCGGAGCGTCCGGGAAGCCGGCGGAAATGGGGTTGGAGAGGATAGTCATGGGGATGGTGGGCACGCCGCGCAGGGCAGCATCGGCCTCAGCCATCTCGGTGACCACGTTGTTGTACAGGGCCACGGTGGAGGCGTCGAAATTGAGGCCGCCGCGGTACACGCCGGCGCGGACTTTCTGGGTGTTGATCACGAAGGAGTCCAGGCCCGCGAAGCTGTTGGAGAAGGCGTTCTTGGATTCTTCGCCCTCGCCCAGGATGGTCACGATGGCGGCGGGATTGATGGTGCCGTCCTCGTTCTTCGCCATATCCAGCTTGGGAACGCCGGGGGTGATGGCCAGCGCGTTGAACAGGAAGCCCGCCTGATCTTCCAGGGACATCTTGGAGACCAGATCCGCGGCGCGGGCCGCGGCGTCATTGCGCCAGTCCTCGAACGCGTCCAGTTCCTTGTTGTTGTTCATATCCTTGAAGTACAGGCCGTCCTTGACGATCACGCCAACGGTGGTCACGCCGATGGTGGGGCCGTTCTCGTTCTCATAGAAAGCGGGCTCCAGATAGGTGACCGTGGGATCCACTTCGTTGGGATCGTAGGGGGCGGGGATGTAGCTGTCCTCGGCCATCACGGCGGGGACCAGGCTCATCACGAGCGCCAGAGCGGCAAGAATGCTGATGATCCTCTTCATGTTCCATTCTCCTTTTCTGATAGATGTGTTGCCGAACCCGTGGCGGGACCGGCTCTGCGACAAAAACATCATAACATACCGGAAAGCAAAGAAAAAGGGGCTTGGCATGAATGCCCGCGAATGGACCGTAAAGCACAAAAGATGCCGTTCACGACAAAAAATGAACGTGAACGGCACGCGGATGGCTTTTTATGAACGGGCCGGGATCAGGGCTTCATGATCACGCTGAGCCGGAAGATACCGTCCTCCGCCTTGACGGACATCATGCCGCCGTGCTTCTGGGCGATGCGGCTGATGGACCTTAAGCCGAAGCCGTGGCCGGAGCCGGTCTTGGTGGTCCGGGGCAGGTCGTCCCCGGTGAGGCTGAGGTCCCCCTCGAAAGTGTTTTCCACCATGAGCACCACCATGGCGCCCCGGGTGTTGCTCTTGAGGGTGATGCGGCGCTTTAAGGGATCCCCGATCTTCAGGACCGCTTCCAGGGCGTTGTCCAGGGAATTGCCGAAGAGGGAATAGATCTCCCGTTCGGTGAGGAAGCTGAACAGGGAGCCGTCGATCATATAGGTGAAGCGCACCTGCTGGGCGCAGCACAGGATGTTTTTTTCCGTCAGCACCAGGTCCACGGTGGGGTGTCCGCACTCGATCACGGTGGAATAGCCGTTGACGGCGTCCTCCAGCTCGTTCAGGTACTCGTCGAACCGGGCCTTGCCCGCCTCGGACCGGATGGCGCGGATCTGGTGCTTGAGGTCGTGGCAGGTGGTCTGCAGAGCCGTGATGCCGTCCCGGCTCATCTCGTAGTACCGCATCTTGTTGCTGATGAAATCGTGCATCGTGAGGTTCTCGTGCCGGAAACTGTCCAGCTGGGCGATCATCAAAAGAGCGATGTAATTGATGAGGGTGTATAAAAGGGCGCACAGATAATACAGGAACAGGGCCTCCGCCTGGGCGGTGAACACCTGGCCGCAGTACTCCAGGATCATCTGCAGCAGGATGAACGCGACGGACAAAAGCACCATCGTCCTCACGGGGGCATGGCGCGGCGGCTCCTTGATCAGGCGTTTATACATCAGGCTGAAGACCAGGCAGATCAGGGCGTACACAAGGTAGCTCACCAGGGAACCCAGGACGCTGTACTGGGACCAGGGCGCGGAGACCCTGCCGATATACAGCGCGCTGGAGCCGGTCTTGAAGGCGTTCCAGGCCAGTTTGAAGATCGTGACCGCCAGCAGGCCGTTGTAAATGGCCTCGGACTTCCGGATCCGGTAGCAGAAAAAGCAGGCGCACACGTATAAAAAAGACAGCGCCAGGATAAGGACGGCGTAGCCCAGGCCTTTGAGGCGCGGATCCAGGGCCGGCTGATCCGTGAAGGTGCGCAGGCCCCAGCAGACCGCCAGCATCACGACGCAGGACAAAAGGGCCTTCGGAACGAAAAAGCGCTTCCGGTCCGCCTTGTTCAGCAGGAAAAGGAGCAGGGAAAACACCATCGCCGCGGAGATACGGTGGTCCACGAAGGAGATAAAAAAGCTGTCGGAAGTGATCATAGGCTGTCCCCCAGGAAGCTGGAGAAGCGCGTGAGAAGCTCCTTGCGGTGGGATTTGGAGATGGAGATGCGTATGCTGCCGATGAGCAGGTGATCGGCCGTCACGTTGGACACGTGGCGCAGGTTCACGATGAAGCTGCGGTTGCACATGACGAACCGGTCGGGGTCCAGCTTGCCGGTCAGGTCGGACAGGCGCCCGCGCACGGTGTAATCCCCGCGGGTGGTATGGTAGACCAGGTTGTGGTCGAACACTTCCACGTAGGTGATATCGTTGGCGGGAAGGCTGATCGTGCCGTCGGCGGTCTTGAGGGAGAAGGCGGCGCCGGCCCCCGCGTCCAAACGCCGCATGGCCTTGTCCATCACATAGTCGATGGCGTCCCCGGTGGCGGGCTTGAGGATGAAGTCCAGAGCGTCCACCTCGTAGCCCTTGATGGCGAACTGGGCCATGTTGGTCACGAACACCAGGATGGAGTCCCGGTTGATCTTCCTTAAGAGCCGGGCGGTCTCCAGCCCGTCCAGCCGGCCCATCTGGATATCCAGGAAAATGATGTCATAGGTCTCCGGCGCGCGGATCAGCGCGAGGCCGCCGGTGAAATGATGGGTCATGGCGGCGATCTGGTTCCGGGCGCAGTATTCCTCAACGAACCCTTTCAGCAGGGAGGCATCCTTCGGGTCATCGTCCACAATGGCGATCAAAAGCATGTTTTACCCCTTCCGGCAGGCAGGAATTTTCATGAATGATATAATAATAGTACAAAACGCCGGAAATGACAACTTTCAGGCAAAAAAAACGCCGGCGGAGCTCTATGTCCGCCGGCGCAGGGAAAGTCACGGGATCATTTCGCGGTCTTTTTCTTTTTGCCGTAAATATCCCACAGAAGCAGGCCCAGGGCGATGACGCTCAGCCCCAGGAGGGTCCACTGGGCGATGTTCAGGGCCATCTGCCACCAGGGGGTCAGGGTGACCACCTTGGTGTACTCGCTGATGCCGTCCATGCCGCGGGAGTGGAGCACGGTGTACATGACCCTCTTGGAGGATTCACGCATGGCCTTCGCCACGGCCGCGTTGGGGGTCGCGCCCTTGGGCCCGTAGGCGCTCAGGCTGCTCAGATCCAGCTCGCCGTCCGGGATATCGTTGCCGGACACGATCTCGTTGACCGGCACCATGTAGGAGGAGTCGTACATGTCGCTGACGGCGAAACCGTCCATGCCCGCCTCGCCCCTGAGCCAGGAGATGAGCAGGGCCGGATAGGCGCCGCACCAGTTCACGCCCAGGCGGTTGTAGCCGGTCATGACGCACTTGGCGTCCGCGTTGACGATGGGCAGCTCGAAGGCCCGCAGGTAGATCTCGCGCAGGGCCTGCTCATTCACCCAGGTACCGATGCCGGCGCGGTTGTTCTCCTGGTCGTTCATCACGAAGTGCTTGTTGTACACGTACACGCCCTTGCTCTGGATGCCCCGGGTCTCGGCGGTATCGATGAGGCCGGTGAGCATGCCGTCCTCGGAGTAGTACTCGAAGACACGGCCCGCGTAGGGAGAGCGGTGGATGTTCAGGCCCGTGCCGTACAGGCCTGCGTAGCCGGCCCACATGGCGTCCTCACCGATGAGCTCGCCCACTTCCTCGGCCAGCTTGTCGTTGAAGGTGGCGGCGATGATGCCGTTGCAGGGATAGCAGGTGCCCTTGAGGTCCTTCTGGGGATCGTCGTTCACGTTGGCGTAGCCGTTGGCGCCGATGGAGTATTTCTGGGTCACGCCGGAGGGGCCGTTGTGATCGATGGTGGCGGGCTTGCCCACGGAGGTGACGCCCGCGGTCTCCCTCAGGCCGGTCAGGGTGACGCTGGAGAGCTCTTCATAGGTGAGCTGGTCCATGAACTCGTCCCACTTGGTATCGTCGTAAGCGTAGTCCATCATGTTGATCAGCTGCAGGTTGGCGTTTTTGCCCATGACGGGGAATTCCGCGCCCTCGGCGGAAGGCAGGTCGCTGTCATCGAGCATGACGCCGGCGGCCATCGCGTCCGTCATGGTCAGCTTCACGTTCCCGTTTGTGACGGTGCCCGCCCAGTCGCTGCGGGAATAGTACACGATCGTGTTGTCGCCGCGGCCGGAGTAGCGGTTCATGTCCGCATCGGCGAACAGGGGGCTCACGTCCGCTTTGGTGCCGTAGGCCTTGGCGTAGGTGGTCTTGTCGAAGGCCTGATCGAAGGCGTAGGTGAGGGCGGCGTCGCCGTCGGCGGTCATGCCGTTGTCACGGGTGAAGCCCTTGGCCGCCAGGATATTGTTGGCGGCGGCGTGGGCGTTCTCGGCGGCGGTGAGATAGTAGGTGCCCTCGTCCAGGATGTACACGCCGCTGCCCAGGGCGTCATAGGAGGTCAGGTAGTACTCGGGCACGCTGACGGTGACGGTCTCGGAGGCGCCGGGGGCCAGCAGGCCGGTCTTGGCGTAGCCCACCAGTTCCACGGCGGCCTTTTCGATGCTGTTCTCGCGGTCATAGTCGGTGTAGGGCTTCTGGGCGTAGATCTGCACGGCCTTTTTGCCGCCTGCGGAACCGGTATTGGTCACGGTGACGCTCACGTTGTAGGCGGCGGAGGCGCCTTCGCCGGTCTTTTCGGCCTTCATGTCGGAGAAGGCGAAGGTGGTGTAGCTCAGGCCGTAGCCGAAGGGATAGGACACCACTTTGGAGTACACGTAGTCGCCCACGTTCGGCGTGCCCATGACGGCGTCCTCGTACCGGGTCTCGGTGTATTTGTAGCCCACATAGATGCCTTCCTGATACACCACGTACTTGCCGTAGGCGGACAGGGCCTTGAAGTCATACTTGTCGGCGCCCGCGTAGGTGTAGGAGCCGAAATTGTTCATGACCGGGTCGAGCATATTGTCCGTCCACCAGGTGTCCGGCAGGGAGCCGGAGGGAGTGACGGCGCCGGCGAGCACGTCGCCCACGGCGTACAGGCCCGTCTGGCCCACGGAGCCGACCCACAGGGCGGCGTCCACGCCGTAATCCTTCTCATCGATGAAGGCGGCGGCGATGGGGTTGGCGCTGTTGATGATGACGGTGATGGAGCGGACGGCGCCGTCGTCCTTGAGCTCCTTGAGCCCTTCCAGGATGGAGCGCTCGTCCTCGTTGAGGGTGAGGTAGTCCCCGTCCAGGGCGTCCTCTTTCTCGGCGGTCACGTCGTCGCCCTCGCCGCCCACGCGGCCCACCACGTAGATGACGTCCTCGCCCTGGCCCAGGGTGTCGTCATGGTTTTTGGAGACTTTCTTCCAGCGCACCTCGCCGATCTCGTAGGTGTTGCGCTTGGCCTCGTTCTCCACATAGTAGTCCAGCAGGGGCTTGTCCACCACGTCGAAGCCCGCGCCGGTGAGCACGTCGTAATAGTTCGGCGCGCCGTCGGCGTCCACGGCGCCGGAACCGGTGCCGCCGTATACGGGATCCATCACCGTGACGCCCACCAGGCTCACCTTGCTGCCGGGCGCCAGGGGAAGGGCGTTATTGTCGTTCTTGAGCAGCACGATGCCCTCGCCTTCCACTTCGCGCACCTTGCTCTCACCGGCGGCCTTCAATTCGGCCACGGAGGAAAAGCGGCTGTCGAAGTACCGGGCATAGCCCTCCTCCTGCCCGGCGGGCAGGGTGGAGACGGTCTTGCTGGTCTTGGTGCCCAGGAACTGGTTGATCTGCCCGGCGTTCTCACCGGCGATGATGTTGCCGGTGAAGATCACGGCGAACAGCGCGGTGGTCACGTTCAGGAAAAGCTTTTTCAACGTCCTCTTGGTTGAAGGTTTCATATAAAGAAACTCCCTTCTTTCAGAATGCGGGGCCGCGGCCATGCGGGGCCGCGGTCTCCGCCCCCGGACGGGCGGCCTGCCGATGCTTCAAAGCGGGACCGCCTTGTCAGAAAAGGCTGATCTACAGACCTATCATACAGGAAAAAAACCGTGAAGAAAAGGAAAACGGACGCCGCGAACACGGCCGTGAACCGCCAAAGCGCGCGGTCACGGCGCATAAAGCGCCGTTCACGATAAGTTTTGTCGGGAACGGGCTGGTTTTTGTCGTGAATGACATTTGAGCGCCCCGGTGGCGAATGCACGACGTGAATGAGATTTGCCGACGCGGGGGAGAATGTGCCATAATAGGACCAACATGGGTGGGCACCCAGGTTCGATCCGCCGGCGGGATGCGGTCCGCCCCGGATGGATGCTTCGGCCCGCACCCGGCGAAAAGCGCCGGGCGCGTTCGACGTTCATATCATCTGTGACTCATGAGCATACGGGGACGCCCCGGTATGAAAAGGGACCTCCCCGACGGGAAAGGAGAACCATCCATGAGCAAAGCGACCTCGAAGAAAGCCTTCGGATTCTATATCCTTTTGATCTCCGCCGCGGCGGCGCTGGCGGCCGGCATCTATTTCATTGCGATCCACGGCACCTTCGGCCTGGACAGCACCCACAACGGCGCGTGCTATTCCCCCATCGTGACCGGGCTGCTGATCGGCGGCGCCCTGATCGCCGCGGGCCTCGCGGTGCTTAAAAGATACGGCCTGGCGGCGGCCGTGGCGGCGGCGGCCCCCGGCGCGGCGCTGTGCGTGTTTGTGCACAAGTGCTACTGGTATGTGGTGGACGTGTTCGTGGGCATCGACGAAAAGCACGGCTTCGACCCGCGGTTCATCACCTTCATGATCCTCATCCTGGCGGCGTTCGTCATCGGCGAGGCCGCGATCTATACAAGGAAAACGAAGAACGCCTGAGGGAAGGCCCTGACGACGAATATGCCCCGGCCGTGACGCCGCGGGGATAATACAGGAGGAAAGCTTATGAAAATGACCTTTCGCTGGTACGGCAGCAAGATCGATCCCATTCCCCTGAAGTACGTGAAGCAGATCCCCGGCATGACGGGCCTGATGGGTCTTCTGGATAAGCCCGCGGGCGTGGACTGGCCCGAGGACGAGTTCAAAGCCCTTAAAAAAGAAGTGAATGACGCGGGGCTTGAGATCGAGGTGATCGAGTCCGTCAACGTGCACGAGGACATCAAGATGGGCCTCGGCAGCCGGGACGAGTACATCGCCAACTACATCTCCACCCTCCGCATGCTGGCCAGGAACGGCGTGAAGGTGATCGTGTACAACTTTATGCCCGTGTTCGACTGGCTGCGCACCGATCTGGCCCGGGTGATCCCCGAGGACGGCTCCAACAGCCTGTACTTCGACGAGAAGGACCTGGGCGAAATGGGCCCGCTGGAAATCGTCCGCCGGACCGCGGAAGGCAGCAAGGGCTTCACCCTGCCCGGCTGGGAGCCGGAGCGGCTGGCGCTGCTGGAAACCACGCTGAAGCAGTATGAAAACATCGG
>CACZOZ010000136.1:0-6428 GCA_902782865.1 uncultured Eubacteriales bacterium | reverse complement strand
CGCTCCATGGTGTGCATCATGATGTCGGCGCAGCCGCAGGCGGTCTGGTAATCGGGAAGGGTCATCGTCAGCTCCGGGTTCATGATGGCGAATTTGGCGCGGCCGAAATCGCTGCTGTAGCCCCGCTTGATCTGTCCCTCCTCCTTGGTGATGACGGAAGAATCGCTCATCTCGCTGCCGGTGGCGGAGAGGGTCAGTATCACGCCCAGGGGCAGGCAGGCCGTGGCCTTGCGCTTGTAATCATAGAAATCCCACACGTCGCCCTCGTTGGCCACACCGTAACCGATGGCCTTGGCGGAGTCCACCGCGCTGCCGCCGCCCACGCCCAGGATGAAATCGACGTTCTCTTTTTTGCACAGTTCGATACCTTCGTAAACCAGGCCCAGGCGGGGATTGGGCACCGCGCCGCCCAGGGTCACGAAGGGGATGCCCGCTTCCGAAAGGAGATCCGTGACCCTGCCCAGCAGGCCGGAGCGGACCACGCTGCCGCCGCCGTAATGGATCAGCACTTTGGTGCCGCCGAATTCCCTGATCAGGCCTGCCACCTGCTTTTCGGTACCGACGCCGAAGACGACCTTCGTGGGGGTGTAGTAATTGAATCCGTTCACAAAAATGCCTCCTTATCGCGATCGAACCAACATGAAAAGCGTTCTGTTTTTGTCAACTGTTCCGGTCCGCGTCAGTCGATATACGTGATCTCGTTCCCTTTTTGGGCCATCAGGCTCCGGTTCGGCAGCCCGCCCGCCGGATACCCGAGGATCACGGCACCGAAGATCCGCTCGTCTTCCTTCATGCCCAGAGATCTGAAGTACTCAAGAAGATCCGGATCCTCATTCAGCCATTTCAGCTGGTTGATATAGCAGCTCCCGAGATCCAGGGCATTGGCGGCGATCATCATGTTTTCGATGGCACAGGCGCAGTCCGCCATGCTGTTGCCGCAGTCCTTCCGGTTGGCCACAGCGATCAGTACGGGCGCGTCATAGCGGAACACATAGCCGCCTTCTTTGGACGCGGTGACGGCGTGCCTGAGGCTGGGATACATGCCATCGGTGATCTCCATCCGGGAAAACGCCTTTTCGGTCATCTCAGTCAGCTTCAACAGCACTTCCCGGCTGCGGATCACCAGAAAATGATTTGTCTGGCTGTTGCCCCCGCTGGGAGCCTGCCTTGCCGCTTCCAGGATCTTCTGCAGCTTGTCATCTTCCACCATATCCGGCTCAAAGTGCCGGGTGGAACGTCTTGTGAGTATCGCCTCGAGCGCGTCCAACGCCATCACGCCTCCTTTTCATCACTGGGATATGATAGGTGATCTTATATTCGCGGCATGGCTCCGTCAAGTATCGGAAAACCATTTTCCGGATGGATCCGGATCTCGGACGGGATGGACCGACGGTCAGAAAACGATGGGCAGGAAGGCGGCCGCCGCCGCGAAAATCACCGCGGGCAGCAGATTGGCCACCCGGATCTTTTTTCCCCAGATCAGGTTGATGCCCACGCAGAATATCAGTACACTGCCCACCAGGGATAGATACCCCAGGGCGGCATCGGTCATCACGGGCTTCAGGGCGGAGGCAAGCAGTGTGAGCGCACCTTCCCACAGGAACACCGGCAGCGCGGAAAAAACGCAGCCTTTTCCCAGAGAGCAGGTCATGACCATCACGATGATCAGATCCAGGATCGCCTTGGCCCCCAGGGTGGACCAGTCGCCTGTTATGCCGTCCTGGATGGCGCCCACGATGGCCATGGCCCCGATGCACACGGTGAGGGACGCGGTCAGAAATCCGTTCACGAACCGGGGATCCTTCGCGTTGCCGGATCTGACTTTCAGCCATTCACCGAACCTTTCAAAGCCCCGTTCGATATCGATGATCTCACCCAGGAGCCCGCCCAGCGCCAGGCAGGCCACCACCAGCATGGTCCCTCCGCCGGGGAAAAGATCGCTCAAAAGCATATACTTCATCGCCCCGGCGATACCGATGAACAGGGTGCCGACCCCGCAGGCCATGGTGAGGGTCTCCTGGTGATCCTTTTTGAGCAGTTTACCGAACAGATGCCCACAGACGCCTCCCACAAGGATCGCGCCCGTATTGATCAGTGTTCCCGTCATATGTGCCTTTCATGGCCGCGGTGTTGATCGCGGCGCTGGTTGAGAAACGGTCCTCGTGCGTTCAGAAGTTCCTCTGATCAGGGTCGCTGGCGTAGCCGACGCACCCCTTCAGGCCGCGGATCAAAAGCATATCTTCTTCCGACAGCTCGAAATCGAAGACCTGCAGGTTTTCACGGATGCGCGAAGGCGTCACGGACTTGGGCAGGGGCAGGTATCCCTGCTGAAGGCTCCAGCGGATACAGATCTGAGCGATGCTGCGGCCGTATTTGAGCGAGAGCGCCTGCATCTGCGGTACGCCGAATATCTTTCCGGTGCCCAGGGGACTGTAGGCTTCCAGCAGGATGCCGCGCTCCCGGCAGAAGGCCGCGGTCTCGTCCTGGGTGTCCCCGGGGCACAGACGGATCTGATCTACCTGGGGCTTGATCCGCGCTGTTTTCATCAGGGCTTCGATGTGATGCGGGCGGAAATTACTGATGCCGATGGCGCGGATACGGCCCGCGTCCGCCAGCTCTTCCATGGCTGCCCAGCTCTCGGCGTTGGCTTCCTGCCAGCGGTCCCGGAAGGGGAGGGGATTGGGCCAGTGGATCAGGAACAGGTCCAGATAATCAAGGCCCAGTTTATCCATGGATTCATTGAAGGAGCTCAGCGTCTTTTCATAGGTGTGGTTCGTGTTCCAAAGTTTGGTGGTGATAAACAGGTCCTTTCTGTCCGCGCCGCTCAGGCGGATCGCTTTCCCGATGCTTTCCTCATTGCCGTAGGCCTGCGCGGTGTCGATGTGGTTGTAACCGGCGTCGATGGCGCAAAGAACGGCGTCCACAGCCTGTTCACCGTCGGGGGTCTGCCAGGTGCCCAGGCCCAGGCAGGGGATCCCGACACCGTTCGAAAGCGTATAGGTATCTTTTTGTGATCTCATTTTTTCCTCCCGTCGATCGGCCGGATCCCGATGGATCGATCCTGTGCCGATACTGCTTGATTTTAAAACATAAAGTTGGCTCTAAGTCAATGCCTGCGTCGAGTTTTTTTGCCGAGAGGATCGGATCGGCCGCGGTATTATCATAATTGCTTTGACTGTGCCATCCCATGGGTATAAAATAGACAGCAGATGGAGGTGGGGGAATGCTGATATCCACGAAGGGCCGATACGCGACGCGCATGCTGGCGGATATCGCCATGCATCAGGGCGAAGACGGCTATGTATCCATGAAAAACGTTGCAGAAAGGCAGCAGATATCAAAGAAGTATCTCGAGGCTTTCACCGCCTCTCTCGCTGCCGCGGGCATCCTGGGCATCCGCCGCGGGAAAAAAGGCGGGTACCGGCTCCTGGTATCCCCGGATGAGATCACGCTCTGGCGGATCATTTGCGTGACGGAGGGACCGCTCCACGCGGTGACATGCCTTGAAAGTCCCGTCAACGATTGCCCAAGATGCGGCCGCTGCCTGACGCTGCCCGCCTGGGAGGGACTGGAGAGAGTGGTGCGGGAGTACCTGGGATCCATCACCCTCAGGCAATTGATCGATCAGACAGTGATGCAGCCGGACAGATAAAGGACGATGTCTTCCGTGTGAACGGCAGTTTGAAAGCCCTGCTTGAGGCGGGGATTTCATGTTCCGGGCATCAGCCCGAAGATGCATATTTCCAAATCATCGATGTGAGGGGCAGCATGGATATCACCACAAGGCAGTTTCAGCTTTTGTCGGATGTGGATCTGGTCTGGAGATTTCTTACGGACATCTATGACAGGGAAACGGGCAGCGGCGTGGCGGCGCCGTTCTTTGAGTATGCCCTGGTATCCTCCTGGATGGATCAGTCCTACAGCTATCTGGACCGGTTGTGGATGGACGGGGACAGGGCAGTGGCCTTCGTGTTTTATGAAGCGCCTGTGACGGATATCTTCTTCAGTGTCCGAAGAGGGTATGTTTTCCTGGCGGATGAGCTGGTGGAGTATGCCGTTTCCGCCATGCCGGATTTCAACGGAAAGCAGAGGCTGGTGCTCTTCAACGGTCAGGAATACCTGATGGAAGCGGCGGCAAAGCGCGGTTTTATCATGACAGAGGAATATGAAGATCGTTGTTTTGACTTCCGGAACGAACTGGATCATCCGCTGCCCGAAGGCTATCACTTTGTGGACCCGAACACGGCGGATGGCTTCAAACTGGCAAAGCTCCTCTGGTACGGCTTCGGCCATGGAGAAAAGGGACCCTTTGAGGGCTGGGATCAGCTGGACCGCTCCATGGACTGGACGCCCGCAAAGGCTTATAAGGGCGTCATCGGACCGATGACAGCGCCCGCGCCTCATTCCACCCATGAATATGACGTGATCATCGCGGATGAAAGCGGGGAATATGTCTGTTTTTCCGGCATGTGGTGGGTGCCCGAAAACAAGCTGGCCTACATGGAGCCCCTGTGCACCCACCCGGATCATCGAAGGCGCGGGCTGGCTGCCGCCGCTCTCTCCCGGCATTATCATCGGATGAAGGCCCTGGGTGCCACACACATGACCGGCGGTGCGGATCCCTTCTACGAAAAACTCGGCTTTGGGAAGGGCCTCCATTGGACGAAATGGAAACGGGAAGAGGCGAAGCGGATATCCCGTTGACCGATACGTGTCAGGTCTCCGACCGCGTGTGAGGGACGGGCTAAGACACAGAACTGCGCGGTCACACGGAAAAGGATGGGTCCATCCGCGGCAGGGCGAAGCATAATACGGCAGGGAGAAGACCGATGAAGACGATCGATATCCTGGGATCGAACCGTTTTGCTACATTTTCCAAGACCCGCGCGGGCAGCCGGGCCGTGATCGAACGTGACGGAATGATCCTGCTTTCCCATGAGACTATATCGGGCTGGTGGCTGGTCCCCGGCGGCGGCATGGAAGAGGGCGAAACGCCGGGATCATGCTGTGTCCGGGAAACGGAAGAAGAAACGGGCCTCATCGTGACCCCGCTGCGGCAGTTTCTCACACTGGTGGAATACTATGAGGAAGTCCGGTATATCAGCCATTATTTTATCTGTGAAGTCACGGGCACAGGACAGATGAATCTCACGGACGCTGAAAAAAAGCGGGGACTTCAACCGGAGTGGCTCCCGCTGCGGGACGCTGTCGGCATATTCGCGCGCCATCGGGAATACGCCGGGATCAGTGAGGAAAAACGGGGCTCCTACCTGCGGGAATACACCGCCCTCCGGGAATACCTCGCATTCCGGGATTCATTTATAGGTCAAAGGAGAGAGACGATATGAGCGCTGTTGAGAAATACCGGCACTATTTCACAAAAGATCACCTGATGGGGCCGAATTCATTCCGTCTGCTGGATGAACTGATCCGCAGAAAACCGGCGGATGTCCGGTTTTATCGGACACTGGATCTGGGATGCGGCTTTGCCCTGACATCCTTTTTCATCGCCAATGAAACGGACGCGGAACACGTGTATGCCTATGATCTGTGGATCCCCGCGACCGAAAACTATCGGAGGATCCGGGAGAACCATCTGGAAGACAGGGTCATCCCGATCCACGGCGACGCCATGGAGCTGCCCTTCGCCCGTGAATACTTTGACGCGATCGTCAGCATCGACGCCTATCATTACTTCGGCTGCAGGGAAGGCGTGTTTGCCGAAAAGATCCTGCCGTTCGTCAAATCGGGCGGCTATGTGATGATCGTCGTCCCGGGACTCAAGGAACAGCCAAAGGGCGATCTTAAGCAGCTGTTTGAGACCTGGGCCGAAGGAGACGACGCCCGGCTGTTCCAAACACCGGCATGGTGGGAAGAACTCCTGAAAAAGGAATGCGGGGAAGAGTGCGACATCACAGTGAAGGAAGCGGAATGCTTCGATACCGCCTGGCAGGACTGGTTTGATACAGGACACGAATACGGTATCCGGGACAGGGGATACCTGCAAAAGGGACTGGACAGGATCCTGAACTTTGTCCTGATCTATGTCAGAAAGAACTGATGGGCCTCGGACCCGTGAGGAGGAAGTATGGATCAAACGATACTGGAATGGCTGCTGGAGGAAGAAGACCCGGAAGTGCGGCTCCGGACACTGAAAGAATATGAGAAGCTTCCGGAAGATGATGAGCGCGTCATTGAATGCAAAAAAAGGCTTCTGCAAAGCAAAACATATGAGCGCGGGCTGAAAAAGCTCAGGACGGACAAGCCCTGGGCAAAGTATGACGCTATCCTGGCCTTTGCAGAATGGGGCCTGACCCGGGACGATATCGGAGGGGACATCGACGCGGAAGTGTTCTCCCTGATCGAAAGCACCGGCTTTAAGATGCTGTGCGGTGAACCGCTCCTGCTGCGGGATCTGGTCAAGCTGG
>CACZOZ010000135.1:0-12666 GCA_902782865.1 uncultured Eubacteriales bacterium | reverse complement strand
TGGCCCGCAGCGGCATCGGCGCGCTGGACCTGATCGACGACGACCGGGTCTGCCTGACCAACCTGAACCGCCAGCTCCACGCCACCCGGAAAACCGTGGGCCGCTACAAGGTGGACGCCGCCATGGAGCGCATCCGCGACATCAATCCGGACTGCACCGTGCGCACGTACAAAACCTTCTACATGCCGGACACGCAGGATCAGTTTGATTTCACCGCCTTCGACTATGTGGTGGACGCCATCGATACCGTGAAGGGCAAGCTGACCCTGGTGGAGGCGGCGCACGCAGGCGGCACGCCCATCATCTGCTCCATGGGCGCCGGCAACAAGACGGATCCCGCCGCGTTCCGCGTGGCGGATCTCTACCAGACCTCCGTCTGCCCGCTGGCCCGGGTCATGCGCGCAGAGTGCCGGAAGCGCGGCATCCGCCATCTGAAGGTGGTCTATTCCACCGAGCCGCCTATCCGCCCCCTGGAGGATCCGTCCATCAGCTGCCGCAGCCACTGCATCTGCCCGCCCGGCGCCCGCAAGTGCACCGTCCGGCGGGATATCCCCGGCTCCACGGCCTTCGTCCCGTCGGTGGCCGGGCTGATCATCGCCGGCGAGGTCATAAAGGATCTTCTCGCGATGGACTGATATCGGAGACCCGCCACAGCCCGCTGCTCCAGCCCGATCCACGAGCTGACGGAAAAGGAAACGGCGTGACCGCGATCACTATGAAAGCCTTGTGAACACTGGGTTTTCGAGAGAAACAAGTGCTGTTTTTGAAGGAATACTTGCTAATGTATACCCAACATTTTCGGGCGGTCAGATGATCCTCGTGATCTTCTCTTCCCTCAGATCGTGCGGGGCCTTCTCGTCGGTCGGGTAGCCCAGGGCCAGGGCGATCACGAAGTCGTACCCTGTCGGGCACTTCAGTTTCGCGCGCATCTCGTCGGCCCTGTCCCCTTTGAAGGCGGGCAGGGGCAGGCCCAGGATGACGCTCCCGATATGAAGGCCTTCAGCGGCCAGGGCCATGTTTTCCACGGCGATCCCGCAGTCCACCTGCGTCCAGGCAAAGTCCTTTTCCCCGAAGATGAAGATCACGGTGGGCGCGTGATAGAAGATCTGGAAATCCGGGTCGGCGAAACGGGGGCTGCCGTTTCGGCCCATCACCCTCGCCGCCTCGTCATGGACCTCCTGGATGAGGGAAACGTCCTGCACCACGGAAAAATGCCACGGCTGGCGGTTCCTGGCGCTGGGGGACTCAAGGCCCGCTTTCAGGATGGACCCGAGCACGTCCTCCGGCAGCTGTTCGTTTTTATAGGCGCGGTGCGACCTGCGGTTCGAGATGGCTTCAAGCACGTTCATTTCAAGCTCCCTCCTCCTGTTTTTCCTGCTCCGGGCGCGTCGCGGCCGGGGCTGTTTTATTTGAGCCTTGTGTACCGGTTCCCTTCCCGGCTGAAGAAGCCGTCGCCGATCATGTCCCGGCGGATGGTGCAGTAATCCTCGTGGATGGGGGCGATGATGGCGTTCACTTCCTTCTCGTCATACACCTTCCCGATCTCGAATCTCTCCGCGATCTTTTCATAGCAGATCAGCCTCTTCTTGCGCTGGGCCGGTATGGAGCGCAGCCTGCCGTAGTCGAAGAAAGCGCCGAGGACCTTCTGCCGGTACTCCTCCTCCCGCTTCTGCTGCTCGTCGATCTGTCCCGCCCCGCATGTCACGGCCTCGTACAGCGTCCTGTCCAGCAGGTCCCGGTTCAGGGAATAGACCGTGTAGTACTGGTCCCTGCGGGACGTGACGAGCCCCGCGTCCTCCAGCTTTTTCATGTGGAAGCACACGGTGGAGGGCGTCAGCCCCAGCCGCTCGGCCATCAGTTCCGTGTACATCTCGCCCCGCGTCAGGGTCTGCACGATGTTGAGGCGGGAAGCGTCCGAGAGACACTTGAAGATCTTGAGGGCGTCCTCCTGCGTCATTTCCCTTCCTCCTCCCCGAACCGGGCCATGATGTCCTCCAGGGCGGCCAGCTTCGTTTCCTCCACGGCGATGCCTTTGATATCCCCGTGCTGTTTCGCTTTCTCGAGCGCCGCGCCCCAGAGCGCCCGGAAATTCTCGAACTGTTTCCGAACGGCGGGGAAGCCGGCGCCCGGCCTGCTCATCAGGGTGCGGCTCACGGCACCGCAGGCGTCATAGATATTGGCGCGCACGCTTTGGAAAGCGGCGTCGTCCGCGCGGCCCTGAGCCTTCAGCCGGGCGATATCGTCTTTGGCTTCCCGGGCCCTGTCCTCCAGCCAGTGGATGAATCCTTCCATGGTATGATACCTCCTCCGATGAATTTAATTTCATATACATCGAATCAATATTACCGCGGCCGGCGGCGGATGTCAATAATTATTTCGATATTTATCGAAATGAATTTTGCCGGGTGCGGCCCGCCGGCATCAGCGCGCGGCCCCGGTCCCGTTCCGCAGATCCTCGAGGGCTTCCGTCAGCCATCGATGGGGCATCAGGATCGCCCCGTGGGCGAACTGATACTCGATATAGAACCGGCAGGCCTCATCCAGGGACTTCTCCGCCAGGCGCATGAGCTCATCGTGATACGGCGGCGTGCCTTCCTGATCCCAGGAGATCTTGTCCGCGATGAAGACGGCCTTGTCCAGGCCGAGCGCGTTTTTCCTGAGCGTGGTATGGCATCCCACCGCGCTGAGGACCTCCCTGTCCGTGACGGAGAAGGTCTCCTCCGCGATCAGCGCGGATATCCTCTGGTGCAGCAGGAAAGGGTATTTTTCCTCGGCAGGGTCCAGGGGCATGCCGCGAGAGACCGCCGTATCGAGCATCTCCCGGGGTGCCATGACCGCGCTGATGTCGTGGAGCATCCCGGCCAGTACCGCCTTTGAGGCATCCAGGCCGTGGACGCCGGCGAGAAAGGCCGCCGTGCGGGCCACCGCCTCCGAGTGGCGGAGCGTTTTTTCCCTTCCGCCCGCCAGGCAGTATCCCCGGATCTGTTCGATCGTGCCGGTCAGGCTCTGCCCGCCGCTTTTGCCGCACCGGAAAAAGATGAATTCCGGGCGGTGGATCGTGCCGCCGAACAGGGCGGGGTATTTTTCCCGCATCTCGTCGGAAAGCTGCGCCTCCCGGCACTCCCTGATGATGAAGCCGGCGCGGATCAGGCTGTTGATCAGGGTGGAGACCATCCTGTGCCGGCAGACGTATCCGCTGACGACCCAGTCCACTTTTCTCAAGCCTTCCAGGCAGTAATTCCTGACGTTCGCGTACAGGCGTTCGCCCCGCGGCGTGCGGGTATAACGGTCATAGGCCCCGTCCCATGCGGTGACCATGGGATGGGACATGCTGAACACGAAACTGCCTCCGTCTTTTATAAGGGCGTACACATCGCGCGCCAGTTTTTCAAAGTCTTCCGCGTAATCGAAGGCCAGGGAACTCGTGACCAGGTCGAACTTTTCACTCAGGGTCCCGATATCTTCCATGGACAGGCGCCGGTATTCGATGTTCCCGGCGCTGAAATGCTCCGCGGCGTACCGGAGCATTTTTTCGGATATGTCGATGCCCAGCACCCTTTCGGCTCCGCTGTCGGCGTACTGCTTCGCGTGCTGCCCCATGCCGCATCCGATATCCAGGATCCTCTTTCCCTTCAGGTCGGGCAGCATCCTGAGAAGGATGGGCGTTTCGATGCAGTCGTTGAAGTTGACGCCGTTTGACCGGTTTTTAAGGAAATACTCAAAGAAAGCCTCATCGTCGTACAGGTTCTGCTCCGGCATATGTCTGATCCTCCCGATCTGACCCGCGGCCCGGCGGGTTGACCGGGCCCGGGACCGGTATTAAAATATCCTCGGAACTGTGAGATAGCTGAAGCGCTTTGCGGGGAGGGCCTGCTTGGATGACCATGGACGAACTGCTCTTTTTCGGCGGCCGCGCCGCGGCGCTGCCCCTGTATGAAGCCCTGAAGGGCCGGGTGCTCGCGGAATTCCCGGAAGCCCGGATCGAGGTCAAAAAAACGCAGATCTCTTTCTTCCTGAAGCATATGTTCCTGGCCGTGTCCTTCACGCCGGTCAGGCGCGCCGCGGAGCGCCCCGACCCCTTCCTGACCGTGAGCTTCGGCCTGAGGGAGAGGGAAATGTCCCCGCGGATCGACGCGGCGGCGGAAGCTCATCCCGGCCGCTGGACGCACCACGTCATGATCGCCTCCCCGGAGGAGGCGGATGAGGAACTCATGGCGTGGATCCGGCGGTCGGCGGCCCGTGCCTCCGGGCGGTGATAAGGATCAGCTGCTTTCCCCGGCACTTTCTGTCCCGTCTTTCTCCGGCGCGTCTGCAACGACGTGCAGCCCGGTCTTTCTGTATTCCCGGTGCAGCCAGAAAGCCAGGGAGAAAGAGACGGAGTTCAGGATCAGGGCGTGGATATTCGCCCATTCAGCGTTCAGGATCCCGCCGCTCAGGATGGCGAACAGGGCACTTATGATCTTGCCTCCCGTCAGGATCATGGCCAGCATCTGGTTGGCCGTGGTCCGGGCCTTGCGGCACCAGATCCTCCCGAGAATGAACTGGGTCGCCACACCGATCACGAGCAGGATGATCATGAAGACGCCCAGGGCTGTGTCGTTATACGCGCTGAGGAAGGCCAGCACCTGCGGCAGTTCCGCCCTGAGCCTCGCCCCCAGAAGGTGGACGCCGCGGAGGATCCCTATAAGGCCCAGAAACAGCTGGAAAAAGGCAGACAGATAGTGGAACCAGCCCAGGATGGTCATGCCTCTGCGCTTCCAGTTCAGGCGGGCCTTTTTTTTCTTCGCCACGTTCCGGAGTCCTCCGAGCGTATTTAAGGTTTGCGCGGTCCGAAGCGCAGGTCCGCTATCCCCGGACCAGGGGCGCGGAGTATTCCGCGTTGATCTGGCGGATCTCCTTCAGCCCGTCGATGTAGGGCTGGTAGATGCTTTCGGTCCTTCCGCCGCCGCGATCGTCGCAGCCGGAACAGAATTCGCAGTCGATGCCGCACGCCCCCCAGAGCGCCTCGTGCACGATGCGGATCCTTTCTTCCCGGGTGGTGTCCTTGATGAGGATCGATCTCATGGGCTGATACCTCCTTGATGACCTGAGCAGCCGGCGGAGGCGGTGATGTCAGAACACCGCCTGGGTCAGCAGCATATAGACGGCGGTCCCGGCGAGGATGCTGATCAGGGTGTTCCGCTTCAGGGCCTGCAGCCCGATCACCACCGCGGCCGCGGCCGCTTCCGGCAGGCCGTGGGGCGTGCTCATGATCTGCGTGTCCCTCAGGCAGTAGACCACCAGCATGCCCATGACCGCCGGCGGGAGCACCTTTCCGAGATAGGTGACGAACGCCGGTGTCTTTTCCTTCATGACAAGGAAGGGGAGAAAGCGCGTCAGCATGGTCACCGCGGCCATCACCGCTATAAGGATGCCTGTTCTCACGCCGCGTTCACCTCCCGTTTCCTCAAAAGCGCCAGGATCAGGGTGATCAGCAGCATGGAGGGGATGAGGAAGTTGTCAGGCCCGAAGACGAGAAGGCAGATCAGGGTGACCGTCAGGCCCGTCACGGCGGGGAGATGGTCTTTTTTTTCGATCCACTGTTCCGTGAACGCGGCCAGGAACAGGGCCGTCATGGAAAACTCGATCCCCTCCGAGGAAAAGGGCAGCACCCGGCCGATCAGGCTCCCCGCCACGCACCCCAGGATCCAGTACCCGTGATCGAAGGCGGATACCAGGGTCCGGTACAGGTGCGGATCCACGCTCTCGGGCGTTTTTCCGTCACACAGCAGGGAATAGGTCTCGTCGGTCAGGGCGAAGATCAGGTAGGGCTTGTATTTCCCGGCGTCCCTGTACCTCTCGAGCATGGATACGCTGTAGAAAAGGTGCCGGGCGTTGACCGTCAGGGTTGTCAGCGCCGCGGTGACGACCGAAGCGCCCGAGGTGATGAGGCCCACGCCCACGAACTGCATGGATCCGGCATACATGAAGGCGCTCATGGCGAAGGCCCAGCCGGCGCCGTATCCCGCGGCTCTTAAAAGGATCCCGAAACCGATCCCCAGCACGATGTATCCCGCCATGACGGGGAGGGACTTGTAAAAGGCTTTCGCGACCACGCCGCGGTCCGCCGGTTTTTTAAGGGTCATCCTTTTCCTCCGCTCACAGCCCGATCCCGTCGATCTCCTCCGTGAGGCGGCAGATCTCGTCGATCACGGAGCCGATATAGTCGATGGTGGCGTTGAGCGGGCCGTCCGTGGTGATGTCCAGGCCCGCGATCTTCGCCAGCCCCGCGGGAGGCAGGGTGCCGCCGGCGGCCAGGAAGTTTTTCCAGTCGTTCACGGCGCTTTCGCCTTCTTTTTCGATGCGCAGCATGGCCTGGGTCGCCACGGTGAGCCCGGCGCTGTAGGTGTAGGGGTACAGGCCCATGTAGTAGTGCGGCTGCCGCATCCAGGTCAGCTCCGCGCCCTCGGGGATCACCACGGCATCGCCCCAGAAGAGCTCCAGGTTTTTCCGGAACAGCCGGCTGAGCACTTCCGCGTTCACGCTCCCGCCGTCGTCCACGATGCGGTAGACTTCCCGCTGGTACCACGCTTCCCTCAGGTGCGTGACGAAGTTGTGGTAATAGGTGTTGCTGATCAGGCTGGAGAGCACCCAGCGGCGGAAACGCCTGTCATTTTTCGAGTTCTTCAGGTAGAGCGCCAGCAGCAGCTCGTTCATGGTGGAGGGCGCCTCCACCAGATACATCGAGGGATCCGTGTCGTACCAGGACTGGGCCCTGTCGCCGTACATGCTCTGCCCCGCGTGGCCCAGCTCATGGGCCACGGTGAACACATCGCTCATCCTCTCGTTCCAGTTGAGCAGGATGAAGGAGTTCTGCCGGTAGATGCCGGAGCAGAATCCGCCGGTGCTCTTGCCCGCATTCCTGGCGAAATCGATCCAGCGCTCCCTGTACGCCCGGTCCACCATGTCGGTGTAGTCCTTCCCCAGGATGCTCAGGGCTTCCCGCACGATGGCATGGGATTCTTCGATCGTCACTTTCGGGTCGTATTCCGGGTCCACCGCGATCTTCAGGTCGGCGAAGGTCATTTCTTTGAGGCCGTGCTTTTTCTGCAGCAGCCGCGCGTACCGGCGCATGTGGGGAGCGAGCTTTTCGGTGATCACGTCGATCTGCCGGTCATACATTTCCCTCGTCACCTTCTGCCCGAACAGCAGGCTGTCGAACACGTTGTCGAACTTCCTGAGCCCGGCCATGGTCTTTTCCTGGGTCACGCAGGCGTTGTACGCGGCGGCGGTGGTGTTCTGGTACTTTTTCAGCGTTCCGTAAAAGGCGCGGAAAGCCGCCCGGCGCACGGAAGTATCCGCCTCCAGCTCATAATCGTCCTCAAACAGGGAGTACCCCAGGGGATATTCTTTCCCGTCCGCGGTGAAGGGATCGAAGGCGATATCCGCCAGCTTCATGGTGTTGTACACGGTATAGGGCACATCCAGGGACATGGAGAGGGCGGCCAGCACCTTTTCCGTCTCGGGAGAGAGCATGTGCGCTTTCCTGGCGGTCAGGTCTTTGAGATAGTTCCGGCAGCCCCCGGCCTTCTCCGCCGCGGCCCGGAGCTCCTCCTCCGGGGCCAGAAGGATCTGGCTGTCCACGAAGGCCATGGCGCTCTCGAGCCTGGTCATTTCATCGGACACCTTCGCCTCCCGCTCCCGCAGGGCGTTGTCGGTGTAATCCGCTTCCAGGGCCAGCCCGGCATAGCTCCAGATGCGGCTCATCCCGATCCGGATCGGCTCCATCTCATCCAGGCAGCGGACGATGCTCTGCGCGGTATCCAGTTTCCCGTCGTAGGTACCGGCGAAGCTTTCCACCGCCTTCTTGAGCTCTTCCAGCGCTTCCCACATGGCATCGTCGTTGGGGAAGATCAGTCCCAGGTCCCAGGTCTCAGCCACGGGCACGTCTTTGCGGGCAGTCAACATCATCATTATCCTCTTTCCCGCCCATACGGGCGATATCGTTTTAAGATCCGGGGCCTCACCGGGCCCCGTTGATAAAGTCCGCGATGCTTTGGATCACTTTTTCGTCCACTTTCGCCTCCCGGACATAGGCCGAAGCGCCCTCGGTTTTCTTCCCGGGCGTGAAGGCGTGGGTCAGCCCGGGGAAGGAGATCATGCGCCAGTTTTCTTTGTCCCGGAAGGCTTCCCGCCAGATCTCATAGTCCGTCACGGTCACCTGGTAGTCTTCCTCACCCTGCAGCAGCAGGACGGGAGAAGTGATCCCGCCCGCGGCCTCAAGGATGTCATAGCCTTTCAGATACTTCCAGTAGGCCTTGTACGCGCCGGCCGCCATGTCGCCCTCCGAAAGGCTGTCCAGGTCCTTCAGCCGGTCCAGATCCTTTAAGAGCGCGTCCTTTTCCGCCTGCTGTTCGGGGGTGATATCCGGCATCAGGGAGTACAGAAAATCGATCTGCTCCCGCATCAGGTCATCAAGGGGCCGGCAGGACGCGGCCATCATGATGAAGCCCCGGGCCCCGATGCCGGCCTCCCTGAGGGATGCGGCCGCGGCGGGCACCGCGCACGCGCCCAGGCTGTGCCCCAGCACGAAGATCCTTTCGGGATCGATCTTCTCCTGCGCCGCCAGCAGCCGGCAAGCGCTCACGGTGTCGGTGATATACTCGTCCTCCAGGGTGAAGCTGAGGTCCGCCGCCGTCTCGGCGCTGTAGGCGAGGGTGCGCTTGTCGAAGCGGTAGGACGCGACGCCCGCTTCCGCCAGCCCTTCGGCGATATCGCGAAGGGGCCTCAGAGCGCCCACCGTCCCGTCCCTGTCAACGGGGCCGGAGCCGGGCAGCAGCACCACGGCGGGGAAGGGCCCGTCCCCTTTCGGCAGGGTGAGGGTGCCGGGAAGCTCCCCGAGGGGCGGGGCCGGGAGGCTGAGGGCGGTGCTGATGAACGATCCTGTCTCCGTTTCCCGCACCCGGTCCCCGGTATAGGGCCCGGTCACCAGCCCGGCGAGAGCCCCGTCCTGCGTTACCAGGATCAGGTCTACCTTCATCAGGGAAAACGCGCAGGGAACATAGAAGGCCTTATACCCCTGCAGCTCTCCCTCATACGCGTCAAGGGCTTCCCGGAGAGCGCCCAGCATTTTCAGCTGGCCGGTGAGACCGGCGATGCCGCCGGCCTGCTTCGCCGCCGCTTCCATCGGGGGCGTCAAAAGGAACACGCCCTCCAGTTCCTCCGGCTTTTCCCCGAAAAGCGCGCCGATGAAATAATCCGCGTCCGCGGCGGAATCGATCCCGCGGGGCTCTTCCTGAGCTATGCCGAGGACGCACACGGCCAGGATCACGGCCGCTGAAAGGATCGCGAGAGCTGTTTTCGTCATTGTCCTGTCATCTCCTTCGGAGGTCGCAGTGTTTTTTCGGGGCGGTGTATCCCTTCGGGCGCGCCCCGCTTTTCCCTGCCGGGCGGGGCACGGCCCTGATGACGGGAAAAGCTCTCCGGGGCCGCGCTGAGGGAGAGGCGCCGGGGCTCCTCCGAGCGGCCCCCGAAGCGCGCGGAGCGTTTGACCGGCTGCCATTATGATACCACCGATCTGACAAAAAATGAAATATATTTTCCTTCCGGCCCGCGTTCGCACCGGCTGTCCCCGGCCCGCGTTCGCCGCACTTGACGGGACCGCGGATGTATATTATCATCGTCGCAGGAGATGATCTGAATGATCCTTTACCATGTATCGGATCGGGAGATCCGGTGCCCGGACATTCGTCACGGCAGAAAGAACGCGGACTTCGGTCAGGGGTTTTACCTGACCTGCGACCGGGAGTTCGCCTGCCGCTGGGCGGGGGAGAACGCGGTGGTGAATATCTACGAGTTCGACGAGACCGGGCTCGACATCCGCCGCTTTGACCGCGGCGAGGACTGGTTCCGGTATATTTTCGACAACAGGAGGCTGTGGGACGGTCTTTCGGCCGACGCCGTCATCGGGCCCATATCCAACGACACGCTCTTTGATACCCTGGGCCTCTTCTCCAGCGGGTTCCTGAAGCCGGAGGAGGCCCTGCGCCTCCTTTCCGTCGGGCCGGAATACACCCAGGCGGCGCTCAAGACCGAAAAGGCCGTCTCGCGTCTCAAGTTCATCCGTTCCGAAGGGATCGCGCGGACGGACGCGGGGACCCTGAAGGCGGAGCGGGAGGCCTACGGGACGGCCCTGGAGGAGGAACTGAAAAGGATGGCCGTGGAGGAGGCGGGGGAAGATGCTGCTGACGAATGAGATCAGGCTGTACGGCAGCGAAGCGTCCGGGAACCTTTTCGTGCAGCCGGTGGACGGGCACGATATGGAGCTCATGGCTTCCGAGGCGGAGCATGTGCGGCGCCTGTCCGGCAGCGAGGATTTCTGTATCCTGGCTGTGCCGGTCTCCGACTGGGACCGGGACCTCACGCCCTGGAGCGCCGATCCCGTCTTCGGCAAACGGTCCTTCGGGGACGGCGCCCCTGTTTCGCTCCGGCAGCTTGAGGAAGCCGGGCTCCTGTCCCGCCGCTGCTGCCTGTGCGGCTATTCCCTGGCGGGCCTCTTCGCCCTGTGGGCCGCGTATCAGACGGACGCTCTTTCCGGCGCCGCGGCGGTATCCCCCTCGCTGTGGTATCCGGGCTGGATCGCTTACGCGGAGAAAACACCCGTTCGCTCTCCGGCGGTGTACCTGAGCCTGGGGGACCGGGAGGAGCGATCCAGGAACCCTGTGATGGCGTCGGTGGGGGACGCGGTGCGCGCCCAGCACGCGCTGCTTTTGTCCGCCGGGATCAGGACGGCGCTTGAATGGAACCCCGGCAGCCATTTCGTGGACAGCGACCTGAGGATGGCCAGGGGGATCGCCTGGATGCTCATGGAACAGGAAAAGGGATCGGAACGATAAGGAGGAAAACGCATGCTGTACGATTATTCTGTCACAAAGGCGAACGGTGAAACGCTGGACCTCGGGGATCTTCGGGGCAAGGTGATCCTGATCGTCAACACCGCCACGGGCTGCGGCTTCACGCCCCAGTACGCGCCCATCGAGCAATTGTACCGGGACTATCACGATCAGGGCCTGGAGATCCTGGACATTCCCTGCAACCAGTTCGGCGGCCAGGCCCCGGGGACGGATGAGGAGATCCACGAGTTCTGCACCATGCACTACAACACCACCTTCCCGCGGATGAAGAAGGCGGACGTGAACGGGGAGAACGAGCTGCCGCTGTACACTTTCCTCAAATCCCAGAAAGGCTTCGAGGGCTTCCAGGATCATCCCTACAAAGCCCTGCTGGAGCAGATGTTCTCGAACATCGATCCGGACTGGGCCTCAAAGCCCGACATCAAGTGGAACTTCACCAAATTCGTCATCGACCGTCAGGGCAATGTCGCGGCCCGGTTCGAGCCCACGGCTGACATGCAGGACGTGGAGGCCTGCGTAAGGTCCCTGCTCCCATGCTGACCGGGGGAAGCCTCCCGGGCTTTCCCGGCGTATCGCCGTTCGGGCTGGGCACCACCGGGTTCTGGTCGGGATACCGCCCGGGCGCGGCCCAATGCATCCGGGAGGCGGTGGAGGTGTACGGCCTGAGCGTCATCGACACGGCGGAGATGTACGGGGACGGGCGCAGTGAGACGGCCCTGGGGGAGGTGATACGCACCATCCCCAGGGACCGTCTCTTCATCACGGACAAGATCCTGCCCGGGAACGCGACGGAAAAAGGATTCAGAAAAAGCCTCCTCGCCAGCCTCAAACGGCTGGGAACGGATCATATCGACCTGTACCTCCTGCACTGGCGGGAGAACGCGGACCTTGGGTTTCTGGCGCGCGCCATGGAGGACGCCGTTGGGGAAGGGCTGATAAAGCACTGGGGCGTGTCCAATTTCGATACGGCGGACCTCATGGATCTGCTCAGTGTCCGATATGGGGACCGCTGTTTCTGCGACCAGATCTTTTACAGCGTGTACGAGCGCGGGTGCGAAACGCAGCTGCTGCCCTTCATGAAGGCGCACGGCATCCTGCCCATGGCCTACTCGTCCCTGGGATCGAATTACCGCCCCCATCCGGATATCCGTCAAAACCGGGCGGTCATGGACCTGTGCCGCAGGACGGGGATCGCCCCGGAGGCGCTGATGCTCCGGTTCATCGCGGACAACGGAGCCTGCGCCCTGTTCAGTACCTCGTCCGTCAGCCATCTCAGGGCCGATCTCCAGAGCGTCCCGGACGATGCTGCCGAAAAGTTCCGAAAGCTCGCGGACCGGGAGTTCCCCGCGCCGGACCACATCTACCCCCTGGTCAAGATATGAACGTTTCAAGAGAGGACATCCAGGATCATGAACAGTGCTGCTGAGACTTTCGATCTTCAGGATTATTTGACAAAAGGCGTGGAGCGCGTGGTGGCCGAGGCGGTCAGGGCAACGCTCAAAAACCCGCGGGAGAGCGTGTTCATGGCCCGGTTCGCCGCGGCCAGCCGTGCGGCCTCCCGCAGGCGGATGAAGGCGGAGGAGTCGGGATCGCACGTGCCTCCCTTCCTGATCGCGAGCATCACCAGCCGGTGCAATCTGCACTGCGCGGGATGCTATTCCCGGTGCAATCACTCCACCGTGGACTCATCTCCCGTCAGGCAGCTGACGGCGGAGGAATGGCTCAGGATCTTCGGGGAAGCGTTTGATATGGGCATCAGTTTCATCCTCCTGGC
>CACZOZ010000134.1:0-6745 GCA_902782865.1 uncultured Eubacteriales bacterium | reverse complement strand
CCTGAAGGATCTGGGCGCCCAGTGGAGCGCCCAGGCGGAGCAGCTCAAGGAAAAGGTCTACGATCTGGCCGGCACCCGGGGCTTCAACCTGAACAGCCCCCAGCAGCTCAGCCGGGTCCTGTTCGAGGAAATGGGCCTGCCCCACGGGAAAAAGACCGCCTCAGGCGCCTATACCACCGACGCGGACACCCTGGAGAAGCTGCAGGACGACTATCCCGTGGCCAAAGCGCTGCTGGAATACCGGCAGGTGGTCAAGCTGAACAGCACCTATGTGGACGCTCTGATCCGCAAGACCGACCGGGAAGGCCGCATCCACACCATGTTCGATCAGACCGGTACGGCCACCGGCCGCATCTCCTCGAGCGAACCCAACCTGCAGAACATCCCCGTGCGCACCGCCATGGGGCGGGAGATCCGCCGGGCCTTCATCCCCTCGCCGGGATGGGTGCTGTGCGACGCCGACTATTCCCAGATCGAGCTGAGGGTGCTGGCGCACCTGTCGGGGGACGCGGGGATGACCGACGCCTTCAATAAAGGCCAGGATATCCACGCCCGCACCGCCTCGGAGGTCTACGGCGTGCCCATGGACGAGGTGGACGCCGGGATGCGCCGGTCGGCGAAGGCGGTCAATTTCGGCCTGGTCTACGGCCTGAGCGAGTTCGGCCTGGCCCGCAATATCGGGATCAGCCGCTGGGAGGCCCACGATTTTATCCAGCGGTATTTTGAACGGTATCCCGGTGTGAAGCGTTATATGGATGACGCGGTCAGGCGGGGCTACGACGAGGGCTTCACCCAGACCGCCCTGGGCCGGCGGCGCGCCCTGCCGGAACTCAAGAGCAGCAACGGCAATACCCGTTCCTTCGGGGAGCGGGTCGCCATGAACGCGCCCGTGCAGGGCACGGCGGCGGACATCATCAAGCTGGCCATGATCCTGGTGAGCCGGGAGATGAAACAGCGGCGTCTTCGGGCGCGGCTCATCCTGCAGGTGCACGACGAGCTGCTCATCGAGTGCCCGCCGGAGGAGCTCAGTGAAGTCACGGAGCTCCTGAGGGACTGCATGGAGAAGGCCTACCCCCTCCGCGTGCCCCTGGTGGCGGAGGTGCATACCGGAGAAAGCTGGTACGATACGAAATGACGGGAACGACCATCATCGGTGTCACCGGCGGCATCGCCACCGGGAAGACCCACGTGACCGACACGCTCCAAAGAGCCGGCGCTCTCGTGCTGGACGCGGACGTGATCTCCCGGCGCCTGACCGGGGAAGGGGGCGAAGCGCTCCCGAGGGTCCGGGAAGCTTTCGGGGACAGCGTCTTCCGCCCGGACGGCACCCTGGACCGCCGGGCGCTGGGGGCCCGGGTGTTCTCGTCCCCTGAGGAGCGAAAAGCGCTCGAGGGGATCCTCCATCCCATGATCCTGAGCGAGATGCGCTCAAGGACCCGGGAGGCGGAGGGGCTCGTGTTCTGGTCCGTCCCCCTGCTGTATGAGTGCGGCATGGCGGATGAGTGCGCTTTGGTCTGGTGCACCTGGGTGCCCAAGGCAGTCCAGGTGAAGCGGGTGATGAAGCGGGACAGGCTCACCCGGCGGGAAGCGCTTTTGAGGATCGAAAGCCAGATGCCCGCGCGGGATAAAGCGAAGAGGGCGGACCTTGTGATCCGCACGGACGGTCCGAAGGAAGATACCCGGGCGCGGGTCCTTGAGGCTTACCGGGAACTGACGGCATCGAAAGGAGCATAGCATGCAGGAGCCCCCATATGGGCATGATCCCTATGACGATCGGCCGCGCGCCAGGGTGATGCGGAGCAAGAAAGGCCGGCGTGAACAGGCGCAGCGCGAGAACGGCCGCGGAGAGGAAAGCACCGGGCGCGCCCGGGCGAAAAAGCGTTTTCCCTTCGGCGGCATCCTGGCGCTGGTGATGATCCTGTGCCTGGCCGGCGCCTTCGTGACCGGGGCCGGCGCCCTGGAGAAAAAAGAAAAAGCGGACGCGATGGTCAGCGCCCGTCTGGAAGCGGAGGCGCAGTACGCCGCTCAGGTGCAGCGTCACGCCCCGTCCTATTCCGACCTGATCGTGCGGTACGCGGCGGAGTACGAGCTGGAACCGGCCTTCGTGGCGGCGGTGATCTACCGGGAGAGCCATTTCGATCCCCGGGCCGTCAGCTCCAAGAACGCCAAGGGCCTGATGCAGTTCATGCCCGATACCTTCGACTGGGTGGCGCCCAACTGCGGCATCTCCCGCAGCGACACGGACGCGGTCTTCGTGCCGGAGAACGCGATCCGGATGGGCTGCTATCTCCTCAGGTACATCATCCGGCAGATGGGCACCGACGATCCCATCCTGGTGGCCTGTGCGTATCACGCCGGATGGGGCAACGTGGACGCCTGGCTGCAGAAATACTCCGGGGACGGCCGGTCCCTCAAGATCAGCGAGATACCCATGGAGGATACCCGGGTATACGCGGAAAGGGTGGTGGATTCCTATGCGGTCTATCTTCAGCACTATTATCCGTCGGGCGGCGCTTCTTCCGGCGCTGGTCATGCTGCTGTGCGCGGCGGGGCTTTGTGAGAGCTATGACAGGTTCGACGTGGGGATGATCTCCAGCCGTACGGAGATGACCAATCCCCTGTATACCCAGGAGCGGGAGATCAAGTCCGTGTTCGCCCTGATGTATGAAGGCCTGATCGCCCTGGACGACGACTATATGCCCCAGGCCAAGCTGGCCGAGAGCTGGGACAGCGACAACTCCGCCAAGACCTGGACGTTCCATATCCGCCGCGGCGTCACCTTTCACGACGGCACGCCCATGACGGCCTATGACGCCTACGCGACCCTCAATGAGATCCTGCGCCTGGCGGAGGAGGGCCAGGGGCAGTACGCGAACCTCAAGTACATGGTCAAGTCCTGCCAGGTGACGGATGAGTACACCCTGGTGGTGACGGCGTCAAGGACGTCCTATGAGCTGCTTTTCGCCATGACCTTCCCCATCCTGCCCAAAGACCAGCTCAACTATCAGAACCCCGCTGGCACGGGCCCCTATTATCTCCAGGGCTTCGCGCCGCGGGACTATATCTACCTGACGGCCAATGATGACTGGTGGCAGGCCCCGCCCCTCATACGGCAGATCAACGTGGTGCTCTTCAACACCAACAAGGACCTGATCAACGCCTATGAGTACAACCGGCTGGACGCCATCGTGACCAGGAGCTCCTCCGCCTCCCAGTACAGCCGATCCGGCACCACGATGAGCATGACCTACCGCACCCAGCAGCTGGAGACCCTGATGGTCAACCGGCACTCCTTCCCCCTGACGGACGAGGCCGTCCGCAGGGCCCTGCGCCTGGCCATCAATCCGGACGTGATCGTGTCCGGCGCGTACCAGGACATGGCCGACAGGACGGACACGCCCCTGCACCAGGGCACGTGGATGTACCAGGGCAGCGATACCGCCTACCGCTATGACCCGGAGGAGGCGCGCCGCATCCTGGAGGAGGACGGCTGGCTGGACATGGATGATGACGGCATGCTCAACAAGATCATCGACGGCAAGGTGCGCAACCTCCACGTGCAGCTGTACGTCTATGAGGAACAGGACAATTCCGTGCGGGTCTCCGCCGCCGGCCAGATCGCCAACATGCTCGAGAGCGTGGGCTTCGGCGTCAAGGTGACCACGGGCACTTTCCAGGAGGCGGGCAGCAAGCTCTCCGCCGGGTCCTACGACCTGTGCCTCGCGGCGTTCCAGATGGATCCGGTGCCCGATCCCGGTTTCCTCCTGATGCGCAACAACACCGGCAATTACAGCCGCTATTCTTCCACCCAGATGGATGACCTGTTCAAAAAGCTCCGCACCGCGCCGGACTACATGAGTTACCGGGGCGCGCTCCATGAGATCCAGGACCTGTTCGCGAAGGATCAGCCCTTCATCTGTCTTTACTACCGCACCGGCGCCGTCCTCACCCGCAGGATGTACACCACCGCCCGGGATATCCGGGAAACGGAGCTCTTCCGCGGCATCGAGTCCTACGGACGCAACTGATCATACCGGGCTTATAAGGAGGAGATCGTATGAAATGCCAGTACTGCAGCTGCATCGAGAGCAAGGTCGTGGATTCGCGGCCGGCGGACGACAACCGCACCATCCGCAGGCGCCGGGTCTGCCTGAACTGCGGCCGGCGCTTCACCACCTATGAGAAGATCGAGGTGCAGCAGGTCCTCGTCATCAAGCGGGACCAGTCCCGGGAGCTGTTCGATCCGCAGAAAGTGCGCAGCGGGATCATCGCGGCCTGCCACAAGCGCCCCGTGAGCGCCGCCCAGATCGAAAAGCTGGTGGCGGAGGTGGAGCAGTTCGCGGCCAATTCCCTGCAGTCCGAGATCACATCCACCCAGATCGGCGAAAAGGTCATGGAGGGCCTGAGGGATATGGATGAGGTGGCCTACGTGCGTTTCGCGTCGGTGTACCGCCAGTTCACGGACATCCCGTCCTTCATGAACGAGCTCAACCGCCTGATCCGGGAAAACAAGGACCGGTAAATATCTTTCTGATCCGCGGCGCTGCCGGGCACAGGCCCGGCGGCGCTGTTTGGTGACGGGGATCATTTTCGGCGCGAAAAGGAGAGAAAAACGAATGACGATCAGCCACGCCTTTGCCGGCGGGACGCTCACGCTGTGGTGGGACAAGCCGGACTGCGGCGAATGCCCCGAAAAATACGACATCGTCATCAACGGCGAGAGCCTGACGGCGGACCGCACCCACATCACGGCCGGTCCCTTCCAAACGGGGGAGGACTGCCACGCCCGGGTCAGCTTCCGCGGGGAAACGCTGGGCGAGATCCACGTGACGGCGCCGGGGCCTTTTAAACAGCTCAACGTCCGGGACTTCGGGGCGGCCGGGGACGGAGCGGCGTGGGATACTTCGGCGCTGCAGGCGGCGATCGACCGCTGCGGGCCGGATGAGGAAGTCTATCTGCCGGCGGGGATCTACCGGACCGGCGCGCTTTGGCTGCACAGCGGCATGGCGCTGCATATCGATGAGGGGGCCGTCCTGCAGGGTTCGGAGGATCCAAAGGATTACCTGCCCATGATCCCCAGCCGGTTCGAGGGCATCGAAAGGGAGTGCCTGCAGAGCCTCTTGAACCTGGGGCATATGGATCACGCCGCCGGGGCGGACTGCCGCGGCGTGCTGATCTACGGCGGGGGCGTCATCGCCGGCGGCGGGAAGGCCCTGGCGGATCATACCATCGCGTGGGAGAAGGCCCGCCTGGCGGCCCTGAAGGTCTCCGGGCCCGCGGACGGCGAATGTGAGAGCGCGGATACGGTGCCCGGCCGGGCGCGCGGGCGGCTCATCAACATGAGCAACTGCGAGGATATCCGCGTGACCGGGCTCACCCTCAGGGACGGGCCCGGCTGGAACGTGCACATGCTCTACTGCCGGGGCATCGTGACGGACCACTGCACCTTCATTTCCAAAGGGATCTGGAACGGCGACGGCTGGGACCCGGACTCCAGTGAGGACTGCACCCTGTTCGCCTGTGATTTTTCCACGGGGGACGACGCCGTGGCCATCAAGAGCGGCAAGAACCCCGAGGGCAACCGCATCGCCCGGCCGGCGAAAAATATCCGGGTCTTCGACTGCGTGAGCCGTTTCGGCCTGGGGATCGCGATCGGCAGCGAGATGAGCGGCGGCGTGGAGGACGTCAGGATCTGGGACTGTGATCTGAGGCGTTCCCTGTACGGGGTCCAGATCAAGGGGACGAAAAAGCGCGGCGGCTACGTGCGTGACATCTCCGTGACCGACTGCGTCCTGTCCCGGTTCACTTTAAGGGCGGTGGCCTACAACGACGACGGGGAAGGCGCCGCGGTGCCGCCGAAGTTTTCGCGCATGGCGCTCCGGCGGGTCCGCCTGACGGGATGGGCCAGGGAGTACTGGGAGAAGGAGGATCACCCGGTGCCTGCCATCGAGCTGGGAGGATTTGACGAGGAGGGTTTTGAGGCCGAGGACATCGTCTGTGAGAAATGCCGCACGGGCGGCGGGCAGATCAGTGTCGAGAGATGCAGAAACGTGTCCGTTATCGGCCTTGAAGCCCTGGAGGACGATCCGGCGGACCGGGCGGGGGAGGCCTGGTGGTGACGAAAACCTCACCGGAGCATGGCGATTTTGGCCAAAAGTCCCTTTATTAATGGAAGAGAAGATGTTATAATGATCCTACAATACACTTGGAGGTGATCGGAATTGGATAAGGCTCTGGTGATCATGGCGGCCGGTATGGGCTCGCGTTTCGGTGAGGGGATCAAACAGCTGACGCCCGTGGGGCCCGGCGGGGAAGTGGTCATGGATTATTCCATCCATGACGCCATCCGCGCCGGCTTTACGCAGATCGTGTTCATCCTGCGCAGGGATATCCTGCCCGTGTTCAAGGATCTGGTGGGGAACCGCCTGGAGGAAAAGGTCAAGCCCCTGGGGATCCGCATCGATTACGCGTTCCAGGAGCTGGACGATCTGCCGGAGGGCCTCAAGCCCGTGGAAGGCCGCAAAAAGCCCTGGGGCACCTGCCAGGCGGTGCTCAGTGCCCGTGATGTGCTCAAGACGCCCTTCGCCGTGGTCAACGCGGACGATTATTACGGGCAGGACGCTTTCCGCCTGATCGCGGAAGCGCTGGATAAGACCGCGCCGGAAGATCCCGCGTCCCTGATCATGGTGGGCTACATCCTCAAGAACACCCTGAGCGAGAACGGCACCGTGACCCGCGGCATCTG
>CACZOZ010000133.1:0-3522 GCA_902782865.1 uncultured Eubacteriales bacterium | reverse complement strand
GTGCCGCCCAGGTACACCGCGGCGGCGACCGGGATATCCAGGCCGGTCTTCTGCCCGGCCTTCCCCATCCGGTAACGGCGGGTGATCACAAGGCAGGCGGCCAGAAGAGCCGCGGCCAGTGACAGGAGCGCGTTGCTGACGATCTTCATGGGCCTGGCGATCTTCTCCCCTGCCAGCAGCGCGTTGATCTGCCTGAAGGCTTCCAGGGCGCAGGCGGAATAGTCCTCCCGGGAAGCGTAGCGGTACACGTTGTCCGTGATCGTGCGGGCCTGGGCGCGGGTCACCGTCCTGTAAACGGCCCCGTCGCTGAAGATATAGAGCATGCGGGTCTTCATATCGATCATGAAAAGCACGCCGCTCATTTTCCCGTTGACGGACCGGTAGAATCTTTCGGCTTTCGCGGCGGCCTCGCCCCGCTCGTCCGTGGTCCAGAAAACGGGCCTGCCGTAGGGGCTCACCTTGAGCATCTCCTCACGGAGCAGGGCTTCCTGCGCGTCGGTGATCAGGTCCAGGTCATCCCGGATCACGGGAGAAAGATCCGTCTCACCGAAACACACCGGCGTCAGGAGCATCAGAAGGAGCAGGACGCTCATCAGTCTTTTCATGCTCTTTCCTCCTTTCCGTCAAAGAAGGGCACCGGCCGGGTCACGAACCGGTTGTGCCGCCGGAGGATCAGCGTGAGTTCAGCCACCGTGAGGCCCAGGATGGCGGCGCACAGGCCGTAATACACCATATCCTCTGTGACGCCGGCGGGGATCAGCACGGCCGCGAGGCCGATCAGCCCGCAGATCAGGATGCTCAGTTTATCCGGCATCCTGCCATGATCGCCCCGCTTCCGGTTATACCACAGGGCCGCGATGACGCCCGCGGCCAGGACCGCCGCCCTGACCCCCCGGAAGTCCCCGCCGGACTCGGAGACAGTCAGCGTCAGGTACGAAAAAAGGACGCTGCCCAGGCTTAAAAGCGTGATCATGCCCACGCCCTTCACAAAGGCCGTGAGGCACCCTGTTCCCGACCCGGCCGACTTGGCCTCGATCGCTTTTTTCTGTTTGAGAGCGGGCGCCTGCCAGGCCTCCAGGTACATCTGGGCCGGGCCCTTGAAAGCCTGCCCGGGGACGGGCTCCCCTGCCCGGTCCTCCCGCCGGCGGCGTTCCCGGTCGATCCGGGCGGCCAGGATCAGGGTGGTAAGGGCCAGGGCCGCGGCCGGAAGGATCATCCAGTCCGGCCGCAGGGTGAGGAAAAAGCTGAGCAGCGCGAAGATCGCCGCGGCCAGCGCCGCCGTGAGAGCCGCCGCTTTTGCGAGGCTCACGGGCACGTCGCACACCACTTCCCCCGTGCGGCCGTTGACCGCCGTGTACATGACGCGCCCGCCCTCCCGCTTGGCCAGCAGCCACACGGGCATCATCACCATGTCCTGCTCCACGGACACGTCCTTGAGGCCGTAATCCCGGCCCACGTCCGCCGTGGTGCCGACAGAGGTGAGATCCATCTTTTTCCGGACCTTCTCCATAAAGTGCCTGGCCGCGCTGGCCACCGCCTCGTCGCGATAGGTCTCCGGCGTCACGTCGGACACCTGGGCGTAGGCGCCGCTCAGATACGCGGGATGGAAGGGCACCGCGTCCCGGATGTCATGGCGCAGCCGGGCCGCCGTCTCGTCCTCGAAGGCCGTGGACGCGTCGTACAGGATGCCCGTCTGATCGATGTCGGCCGTCACGTCCAGGGCGTACTGTTCCTCATAGCGGTAATCGCCCTGGGTGTAGGTCTTGAATCCCTCCAGGGCCGTGACCGGCCCGCTTGAACGGACGTGATAGTCCCAGAAAGGGATGTAGACCGGCCGGAAACGGCTGACGGTCTCCTGGGTCTTCAGATCGGACGGCGCCAGAGGGTAAGCGTCAAGATGTTCCCGGTAGATCCGCTCGCATTTTTCCCGGTCGATCTTAAAGGGCACGATCCTGTCCGGCCGGCGGGCGTCCGTCAGCTTTCCCGTGAGCACCACGTCGCTGCCGCAGAAGGAGCAGAATGCCGTGGCCTCCGTGTCCGCCGAAAGGAGCTCGGCGCCGCACTGGGGGCAGCGGAAAGCCGTCACCGCCATGGTGCCGCCGGCTTTTTCCCGCGGCAGGTCCGAGACCCGCCGGCGTCTTCCGCAGGCGTCGCATTTCATTTCCCCGCTGAGGATATCATAAGTGAGCCCGCCTCCGCAGTCCGGGCAGGTGAACCGCCTGCCGGAGGCCGCAGCCAAACCGTTTCCGCTCATGACACACCTTCTTTCCATACGTTCTGCACCGATTATATCCTCCCCGCCCTTTAAGCGCAACAGGAGACGCGCATAAAAGCGCCGGGACCCGACGCTCACGCGCCCGGTCCCGGACAGGTATTCATTTTCGATCCGCGATGTCAGTTTTCCTTCGCCGCGTCGTGCTTCCTGAGGATCTCCATGAACTCATCCCCGGTGATGGTCTCTTTGGAGAGGAGGAACTGCGCCAGCTCGTCCAGCAGAGCCCTGTTGTCCGTGAGGATCTGCCGCGCTTTTTCGTGGGCGGCTTTGACGATCTCGTTGACCTCGGTGTCGATCATCGCGGCCGTCTCGGCGCTGCAGGCCAGGGAGGTGTCCCCGCCCAGGTACTGGTTGGTGACTGTTTCCAGGGCCACCATGTCAAAATGGCTGCTCATGCCGTACCGGGTCACCATGGCCCGGGCCAGGCGGGTGATCTTCTCGATATCGTTGCTGGCGCCGGAGGTGACCGTGCCGAACACCACTTCCTCCGCGGCGCGCCCGCCCGTCAGGGTGGCCAGCTGGATCTGAGCGTCTTCCCGGCTCATGAGGTAATGCTCGTCCTCATCTACCTGCATGGTGTAGCCCAGGGCGCCGGAGGTCCTGGGGATGATGGTGATCTTGGTGACGGGGGCTGCGTCCTTCTGTCGGGCGGCCACCAGGGCATGGCCGATCTCGTGATAGGCGATCACGCGCTTTTCCTTGTCGGAGATCACGGCGTTCTTCTTCTGCATGCCGGCGATCACGGTCTCCACGCTCTCCTGGAGATCCTCCTGGATGACCCGGCTGCGCCCCATGCGCACGGCCCTCAGGGCGGCCTCGTTGATGATATTGGCGATCTCCGCGCCGCTGGCGCCGGAGGTGGCCCGGGCGATGGCCATGAGGTCCACGTTATCGTCGATCTTCACGTCCCGGGCATGCACCTTCAGGATGGCGATGCGCCCGTTCAGGTCCGGCAGCTCTACGGGGATGCGCCGGTCGAAACGGCCGGGCCTTAAGAGCGCGGGATCCAGGATCTCGGGCCGGTTGGTGGCCGCCAGGATCACCACGCCCTTGCCGGCGTCAAAACCGTCCATCTCCGCCAGGAGCTGGTTGAGGGTCTGCTCCCGCTCGTCATTGGAGCCGGTGATGCCGTTGTCCCGCTTCTTGCCGATGGTGTCGATCTCGTCGATGAACACGATGCAGGGCGCCTTTTCATTGGCCTGCTTGAACAGGTCGCGCACCTTCGCCGCGCCCATGCCCACGAACAT